>JBGTIL010000412.1:0-1963 GCA_041745695.1 Chitinophagaceae bacterium
CAAATAATGTCATTTCACATAACCGGGGTGAATCCCGTACTTATCCCTCCACCATTCATAAACGAGCAGCGACAGGTAAGAGGTGAGCAAACCAATGGTGATGCCGGCGCAAACATCCGTAGGAAAATGCTGTGCAAGGTATACCCTTGAGTATCCAACGAAAAATGCAAGCATAGGGAGCAAGTAGGCCCAAATCCGATTTCTCATCACAGCTGAAAGAAGCAACGCCATAGTAAATGCAGTACTGGTATGACCTGAAGGAAAACTGTGTTGTTCCAGTAAAGTTACATTCTTCACTTTATGAACAACCATGCTTTGCATTTCTAAACTAAAGGGGCGCAACTCGTTAGGAAACACTACTCTTTTTAAAAAATGCGTGAAGAAGGTACAGAGAATAATGCCTGCTACCACCGGCACTAAAAACTGCCTGTTGAAAAAGATGCAGTACAATACTACCGGCACATAAATGAGACCATCGCCAAGATATGTGATATATGGAAACAGTTGATCAAGCCCGCCATTATAACTGCTATTGATCAAGATAAAGGCATCAATTTTACCATATATCAGTATAAAAAGACCCACAAAGAACAGCAGAACAAAAGTGACTACACACGCTGTTCTAAACTGACCATATTCATTTCTTAAAAACAATATCAAAGTTTTTGGCCAAAGATAGTAAGCGGGCAAAAGGTATATCACAAAAAAAAGCTGCCCCGATTAGAGGCAGCTTTCAGAAAAAATTATGTTTAGAACCGATAACCAAGGGATACTCCAAAGCCCGTATTCTTGCGCTTTGCCTGACCACTGTTATCTGGATTTATATTAGCCAGCCCGAGCTGCGCATTCAGCTGAACAGAAACTTTGTTCGTGAATTCGTAACCAGCCAGCAGATTTGCTCCGGCATCGGATCTTTTTAGGTAATCTTTGGCTGGATCACGCACTACATCATCATTTCCAAACTCAACATCTGTTTCAAAACCATTTGTTGATTCTGTTTTGCCATCAATACCAAATCCCACATAAGGACCGAAACCGAGTAACAAATTACCAGTGCCCAGTACAGGCTTATAAACGAGGTTCAAAGGGATTTCGATATAAGATAATTTTGTTTGACTTCCGTTCTTGTACTCAGCTCCCTTCATGCTATACAGCAAACCTGGCTGCACATAAAATTCGGGCGCTACAGGAATGTCTGCAACTACACCGGCATGAAAGCCCGTTGAGATATTGTTGTCGAGGTCATTGCCGCTGCCATCTTTACCATTGAAGGTATTAAAGTTAACACCCGCCCTCAGACCAAATGATGTACTGCCGGTACTTTTGGCTGTGGTCTGCGCGTTGAGCGATGTTGCAAACAAACCTGCAATGCTCCAGATTAAAAGTTTCTTTTTCATAAAGAATTATAATTGATTAAAAAATCGAGGCTTCTTAGAGGTACAAATTTTAGTTAGTATCTTTTTTTGCTTCTTCAACCATCTTTTGGTTGGCGGTTACTACGAACTCAACACGACGGTTTTCTGCACGACCTGCATCGGTGTCATTAGTAACTTTTGGATCAGATTCGCCCATACCGCGGGTGGTTACCCGGTTGGCAGGTATGCCTTGCGATTGCAGGTAGGTAGCGGCTGCAGCAGCACGACGCTCAGACAAAGCCTGGTTGTATTGATCACGACCTTTGTTATCTGTATGTCCAAGTACCTCGATGTTTGTGTCGGGATATCTCTGTAATATATCGGCCAGTTTTGTAAGATTGGCACGTGCAGGGTTGCCCAGGTCAGCGCGATCATAACCGAAAAGTACCTTGTCTTTGAATTCGATTACAATACCTTCTCCTACTCTCTTAACTTCAGCGTCGCCCAGCACTTTTTGCATTTCTTCTGCCTGCTTATCCATCTTGCGGCCAATAACGGCACCTGTAACACCACCCACTGTAGCGCCAACTATAACACCCGCAGCTGTG
>JBGTIL010000413.1:0-3249 GCA_041745695.1 Chitinophagaceae bacterium
ACCATTCTTACGTAAAAAGACAAAAGATTTGACTGGCAGCGGCAAATCATCTTTCTTTATATATGCCAGTGGAATTTCATCAGCCGTCAATATTAATGACCGAATTGAATACTGATCTCTATCTGTCACAAATTGAGATAAGGCTGCTTTGTTTTCATTTAGCCATTTGTCCCTTTCAACATGCTTTAGCATTTTTGCCTTCTTGTCTTTTCCGTCCCGTCCAAGATAATCATCCATTTCGACCTTCATCTCATGAACATTTCTGCCACCTGAAATATTTTTGCACTCTATAGGGTAAATGATGTGCTTAGAATGATCAACTACTAACAAATCTATGTCTCCGTAGTGTTTGTCAGTCTGGAGATGCCCGGCTGGCACTTGCCTATCCATTTTCACTTCATGAGGGATTACTTGAAAATCTGTATTTTGTTCAAACCATTCTTTAACTTCTTTTCGGAATGGTTTTCCTTTTTCCCCGGAAACTTCTGCAAGCCAGCTTTTCATTTCATCTGTTTTCGGGTTCGGCAATTTGCTGGAATAAAGAAGATAAAATAGATTATCAATGAACTGCATTAGGTGACGATACCCATAGTAATAGTAAATCGTACCTGCTTGGCTCACTTGTACTAATGGTCTTCTTATATAAGATATTGATCTGTTATATCGCCACGTAAAAATGTCCAGTGGTGTGTAGCCCTGTGGCGGTACGCCAATTGCATCTCTTTCTAAAAGAGTAAGTAAACTAATAGAAATATTAATATCTTCAGAAGTCAAACCTTCAATTTTCTTTAAAACGGCAATTAGGCTTTCTTTCTCTATAACTACACATGATTCAGCTTTAATAAACCCTTCATTAACCAATGCACCAATAACTTTAGATAAAGTTGTGACAGTAATACCGAATTCGGCTTTGAATGCAGTATCTAATCCTCTTGATTCATCGGTTGCTATTGCAGGCCCTGTTTTGCGAGAAGGAACATAGTTCGATTCAAAGCTTTCTACATTCCTGAATACCTCGCTTTCGTTCTTCGCAACTGCGTAAGGCCTGAAGGCTTCTCTTTCTAATGTCTTTTCTGTTCCAATGCGTCCCGATGGCAATAACCCCATTTCAGGATCATCTAAGTTTAAACGCATAGCTTCGCTAAGCGATCCCCATTCGGTGAGCTGATTTGTCAATGCTAATAATTCGTCTATATCATCGAGATTGGGCCATTTACTGCCAGTTGGAATTTTTGATGCGACAAATTCAATTAATGTACGTGTCGCATGTGCAGTGGTTACAAGATTTTTCTCGCCATCCATTAATCCTTCAATCTCGCTGTCAATGTCACTGAAACAAGCAATTTTTGCGGGTATGAGAATCTCTCTGAATTCTCTTACCTGAATACATTTTTCATTACGCCGGATAAGCCATTTCAATAAATCCTCTCCATCAAATTCAGCTATCTTGTTTGTGATCTGAACAATCAGTGCAGTTACTATATTATCACACAGTTTGATCTTTGATGGTTTATCAGCGATTTTAGTTGGGATTACATGACCTTTCGGCAAATAACTTGTGAGATTGTCCAATATATAAGATACGTCAGTGTCTTTAATATATCTCAATGAGGGCAAATGCCGATCATCCATCTTTATATTTGCAGAAGCATCGCTAAAGAGCAACATTTTTGCCTGTTTAGGTCTTAGTACGGCTTCAATTATTTCATCTATAGCCTCCTTACTAAGTTCGGTAGAGTTCCCTGAAGTTTCAATATAGAAGACCAACCCATTTAACACGGCTTTCATTAAGATTTTGTCAGCAGTATTATCAGGAAGTATAACTGCATACAGGAATTCAAAGGGAACTGATATCTTCAGGGTTGGGGCGACAACTTCGGAATTCAGTACAATATCTTCAGGTTTGACATCTTTGATTACATATTCTTCCGCGTGTAGCAGTTTCTCATCTGCAAAAATTTCAATTTCAAATTGGATTAGGCTTTGCTTGTTTATAAATGGGGACAACTGATCAGTCATTTTATTCAGCCAAAAGGCAACCGCTTCGCAGGCATAGGTAGCCCAGCTTTCTTTGTTAAGTTTAGTTTGCGTATTAGTTATCCAAATAGGCATCTTATAGCTCTCTATCACTATTCGGAAATTGTTACTTATTTCTCTTTCTATGTAGATTGGTGCATAATCCTTAAACCGGGTCACTTTGGCATAAGCAAGCTGACCTTTATAAAAAATAGGAACTGCGTGTTCATTCTCCTTTTTTTGAACTTCTCGTCTAAAGTCGTCAGAACTTCCATTAACTATCATTAACATCCCACCCAGCGGATTTGCATCATCAGAATGAAGAAGGCTTCCATGATTTTTGCGGTAAATAGCATAAGCGTCCATAGTTCCACCCATCGCCCTGATCCGTGTTAATTCGTTTGTCCTACTATAACATTTTGCAAATTTCCACAGGCTTAAACTGCCAACCTTTTCTGAATGTGCAATTGTCCAAAGTTCACGATATGTTAGTGCTAATGATTGATTGCCCGCAGAAGGCTTCGACCACATGAAATAGAAATCCTGTGCTACATCTGCAATGATATACAGGCAAAAGACATTGATTGGCTGCTCAGGGCTGATGGTACTTAGGTACTGTACAACTTCATTTGTTCTACTTTCATAAGGGTCAGGCTGCTTACTTTCTACGCTCTTATCAACGACCATCAGCTTCTTGCCACTTTTTACATAGCAGATATACGCCAACTTTTGATTGTCGAACTGGAAAACTGTTTCCTCTATTGAAACGGTTCCCTCATAAGGCGGCAATTCAATATCTGTTGCCAGCCAACCTGTTTTTGCCAATGCTACACAACTTAGGTGAAATTGCCTTGTATACAACAAATCCAAGAGTTCATCATAGCAATTATACTCTTTGGCCTTTGAATATATATAGTCAATGATAGCGTTTGCTGCCCCCGTAGGCATGTAAAGCAGAATATCTTTGTTAACTTCAATTAACGGTTTGAAATTGACGATGTTATTTTCGGGGTCATCGTCACTAAGCTCTGCACTGCCCGGAACTAAAAGAAAGTTTTCTATTATGGTTTGGTCGTAGCCATGCCTTGTGCAAACTGAGATACTCCCCAAATGTTAGACAGAAGTGATGCGAGTTTAAATAGGGAAGGGAGTATAAAAGAAAAAAATCCTTAAATTTTTTTTTCTTTTATACGGCCACCTTTACGCTGCCCTTCTGTATACGGTTAACGGTGT
>JBGTIL010000414.1:0-11296 GCA_041745695.1 Chitinophagaceae bacterium
GGTGTCGTAGTAACGTTTCCAGATAGCTACCCGGCTGGCATCATATACACCCCAGGCAGGAACATCATTGACCGTATTTTTCTGCGTAAAGCCCTTAGACAGGTCGAAACGAAAGCCGTCCACCTTGTATTCCTGCAACCAGTGCTCCACCACGCGGCTTGTGAAATACCTTGTATCGAGGCTTTCGTGATTAAAGTCGTACCCAACGTTGAAGGGATGTGTTTCCACCGGGTTGTACCATGGGTTTGCAGGAGCAGGCCGATTATTCGCTCCATCAAAGTACAACTGCACCATGGGCGACAGGCCAAAGGAGTGATTAAGCGCAATGTCCATAATCACTGCCATGCCATACTTGTGACAGGAATCAATAAACTGCTTCAATGAATTTTTGGGTCCATAGTACTTATCCGGCGCGAAGTAAAAATCGGGGTTATAGCCCCAGCTTAAGTTGCCTTCAAACTCATTAAAAGGTAGCAACTCCACTGCGTTAATGCCGAGGCTTTTCAGGTAGCCCAGCGTGTCTTTTAGTGTTTTCCAGTCGTGCGCAGCCAGAAAGTCACGCAACAGCAACTCATAGATCACCAGGCCTCTTTTATCCGGACGGGTAAAGTTATTTACCGACCATGCGTAGGCAGGAGCTGCAGTTTGCAAAATACCTACAATGCCCGACTGCCCCGAAGGATACGGTTTCAGACCAGGGTAGGTTGCAGGCGAGATATTGCCATCGTTATTGTTGTAAGGATCCAGAATTTTTTCAGCATAGGGATCAGCAATTCGGAGGCTGTTGTCTACGACATATTGAAAAGCGTATTCGGTGCCTGGAAGAAGCCCTTTAACACGCAACCAGAATTTTTTGCCATCAGCGGTTTTATTCATGGTGTAGGCCAGGTCGGGCATCCAGTTATTGAACTCTCCAACTACAGACACGATATTCTTCCCTGCAGCAGGGGTTGCCAGCACCAGCGTAACAGCGGTATCGCCCTTTTCATAATTGATCCCATCTTTCAAGCCAGGCGGAAGGGGTGCCACCGGAGAAGAAGAAGGTCCAACGAAAACCTGGAGCGTGTCGAATTTGTTGACAGAGCCATTGCTTGCTTCCAGTACTATTTGCTGGTTTCCCAGGGCGCTTACTGTAGCATTGGCAGTAATGGTGGTAGCCGTTGTTGAAACCGGTGTAAGCAGTATACCGTTATGGTACAACTTCAGTGAAGCCGACTGGTTGGTGACGCCTTCGATGGGGAAGCTGGTACCTATAACCCAGTTCTGCTGCTCTGCCTTCGGCTGAAAGAGCGGCTCATGGGCGGGCTTATCTATTCGGGCTGCAAATGTAGATGTGTACACAGGAACGTACATATCACTCCCATCGGTATTGCGCTGTACTTTGGTACCGGCAACATTTCTAAACAGGATGCCGATCTTTTGAATGGTTTCTGAAGCCGGCACCCCGAAATAGGTCTTTAAATTTCCGGTGATCGTGAACTGCCATTTATTGTTACCCAGGTAAGTCGCAATCAGCGCAGGGTTTGCCTGATTAAAGTTCTGGTTAAATTTCACATACTTCCACTGCGTGGCGGGTGTGCTTAAGTTAGTAGTAACACCGATGTGCACATACACGTCGGAGGCAGGCAAATAATCGCGCAAACCCTGGTTGCCTTTTGTGGCATCGAGCGTAATAATCAATTCTTGTCCATCATTGGTGGCGGCAGGAAACGGAGGCGACCAGGAAAGTAATTGGGCAAAGGAAACACTGCCCAGGAGGGCAGGTAAAATAAGCAGCAGCAATCTCGTCATAGCAAGTAGGTTGGGCTAAAGATACATTATGTACTGAAAACACATTGTTTGCATCAAATTTTGTTTTTTCCTGATGCTCAGTCCTGATTTTCGGATCTCGGGCAATAGATAATAATGGGAGGGATCCTGTAAAAAGAAGTTTGTATGCAGCCTGCAACGCATTGTTTGTTCATAGCCCAGTGGCTATTGAAGGAGCAGCCGGAGGCAGCTTGATTTTCTTATGAAGCTGCCTCCGGAGAAAAGAATACCGTTATTTTGGGATGGAATGAATACCGAAAAACTAAAGCAAATTTCAGACGCCACCAGCAAACTATTGAAGGCAACCGACAAGCCTGCAACAGGCATAGACATCGATGTTTTGCGGGAGGTACTTCGTTTCCATGAATACCGCTATTATATTCAAAACGATCCGCTGATTGCTGATGTCGAATACGATACCTTGTACAAACAGCTGGCTGACCTGGAAGAAAAAAACCCCGATTTAGTTGTGCCCGATTCGCCTACGCAACGCGTAGGAAAAGGTCTCACCAAAGAGTTCCCGCCCGCACAACACCTGGTACCCATGCTCTCCCTCAACAATTCTTACAATAGTGAAGACTTGCTGGACTTCGATAAGAAAGCAAGAGAGGCTACAGGACTTGCAGAAATAGAATATTGCGTTGAGCCAAAATTTGATGGAGCCTCCATCTCGCTCCTTTATGAAGACGATAAACTGGTCCGGGGTGCCACCCGTGGCGACGGCGTTTTTGGAGATGACATTACGCCCAACATCCGCCAGATCAGAACAATCCCGCTGACAGCAAAGTTCTCCGGCTATGGGCTTCAGACTGTAGAAATTAGGGGCGAAGTGCTGATCAATAAAAATACGTTCAAGCTGTATAACGAGGCGATCATAGCAGACGGTGGCTTGCCGCTCGCCAACCCACGCAATGCGGCAGCGGGTACACTACGCATTAAAGATCCCAGGGAAGTAGGACGAAGGAAATTAGAGGCATTTACTTATAGCCTTGGCTATTTCAGTACAGCAACCGGTAAGGACACAGATCTCACCACACACTCCGACACACTCGAAATGCTCTGGAACCTGGGCTTTCGGAGTCCGAAAAAAGAATTGAAGGTGTTAGCAGGTATACAAGCTGTGATTGACTATTGCCTGCAATTCGAAGAAGGCAGAGACGACCTCCCTTATGAAATTGATGGTATGGTAGTAAAGGTGAATGACCTCGCACTCCAGGACCGTATGGGTATGACCACACATCACCCCAGGTGGGCAATCGCCTATAAGTTCAAAGCCCGGCAGGCTACCAGCACCTTACTCAGGGTAGAGTACCAGGTGGGGAGAACGGGCAACATAGGACCTGTGGCTAAAATTGAGCCTGTGCACATTGGAGGTGTAACCGTTACCTCGGTATCACTTTTTAACGAAGCAGTGATTAAGGAAAAGGACCTTCGCATTGGCGACAGGGTGCTGGTGGAAAGGGCGGGCGATGTAATACCTTATATCGTAAAAGCACTGCCCGAACTGCGCACAGGAGCTGAACTGCCCATCGTTTTTCCGACAAAGTGTCCTGCCTGTGGCGACGAGATTTACCGGTTGCAGGAAGAGGCTGCCTGGCGCTGCACCAATATCAATTGCCCGGCACAGGTACTGGAAAGGCTGATGCATTTTGCATCAAAAGATGCGATGGACATACGAGGGCTCGGCGAGGCGAATATCAAAAAGTTTTATAACCAGGGCTACCTCTGTACTATCCCGCAGATATACCGGTTGAACTATAAAGAGATTGGTACGCAGGAAGGCTTCGGAAAAAAATCCATTGAGAATTTACAGTCCGCCATAGAAGCTTCCAGGAAACAGCCGCTGCACAGGCTGATCTATGCGCTGGGTATACGCTTCGTGGGTGAAACCACAGCCAAAACGCTGGAACACGCCATCGATCATTTGTTAGACCTTCAGCATTTTGAAGAGACCGCGCTGCAGGATCTGGAGGACATTGGTCCGAAAGTAGCCAACAGTGTCTACACTTTTTTCAGGAACGACGATAATATTGCCATGCTTAAGGAACTGGAAGCGCTGGGTCTCCAACTATCCAATGAAAAAAAACAACCTGTAGTTGGCGGTAATCTAAACGGACTCACCTTCTTGTTTACTGGAACGCTTGCCACATTGAAGCGGACAGAAGCAGAAGAACTGGTTATTCACAACGGCGGAAGCATTGTTTCAGGGGTGAGCAGCAAATTAAGCTACCTGGTTGTGGGAGCTGATGCAGGCAATAAGGTTGAAAAAGCGAAGAAGATAACCTCGGTGCGCATTATCACAGAAGAAACGTTTCTGAAAATGATCAATCAAAACTAATGCAGGCATAAAAATTTATGCAGTAGGCATGCTCCCGCAAATGGGGCATTTCAAAAAGCAGGTTTCATCGCGTCCTGCTCAAATTAGTTATCATGATCAAAAAAATTGCCGGCGAAACCTGGAAGCCACTCCACTTCAGTGGCAGTAAAGACTTACGTAACCATTATGCGCTGTCTTCCCATGGTCGCATAGCCAGTTACAGGGAGGATATGCTGAAAGACGGGAAACTATTGAATGGATCGCTTACTACCGGTTACCGTACACTCAACCTCCACCGTCCGGGTAATAAGGGTACTTTGTATATCCATAGAGAATTAGCCCGGCTATTGCTCAAGAAGACTTCCCCTAAGTATAAGTTCGTTATTCACAAAAATCATAACAAGCTCGACAATAATATAAAAAATCTTCAATGGGCTACCCTTGAAGAAATGATCGAGCACCAGCAAACAAGCCCGGCAAAAATTGCTTACAAGAAAAAACAGGCCAACCGGGAAATTGGGTTAAAGCTTACCCTCACCCAGGTAAAAAAAATCAAAGATCAATTAAGCAACACCAAGCGCCGCATTACCATCAAACAGTTAGCTTCCAAGTACAGCGTGAGTGAAATGACGATGTACCGCATTAAGAGTGGGGAGAACTGGGCCCGGGTGTAAGCAGGCAATGGTTGGCAACTCAATTATAGCTATGTTCAGTGTTCCATTCCCGGGCACCGGGAAGAGACTGTTGTCACGGTGCTGAACAACATTGATTCCATCTTGTTTTACCAGACGTTATATGCTGCAGCCACAAACCATCCGGTTTCTTTCCGGTCTCGAAAAAAATAATAACAAAGCCTGGTTCGATCACAACCGTCCGGCGTACGAATCCGCGCGCCTCGATTTCCAGCAGTTTATTGAGAAAGTTATTCAGGAACTTGAGAAGACGGATCCTACTATCACAGGCACTGTTGCACGTGAGTGCCTGTTTCGCATCAACCGCGATGTGCGTTTCTCTAACGACAAATCTCCCTACAAGACAAATATGGGAGCGAGTATCAAAAGAGGTGGCCGGAAGTCGCCGTTCGCCGGATACTATTTTCATATAGAACCCGGCAAGAGTTTCATCGGTGGCGGTTTGTGGATGCCAGACGGGGCTGCCTTGAAGCAGGTGCGGCAGGAGATAGATTACAACTGGGACGAGTTCTCGAAGCTGACTGCCGACAAGCCTTTTAAAAAGGTATACACTGATTTATATAAAGACAAGGAAGTAAGCCTCTCTACCGCACCGAAAGGATACGAAAAAGACAACCCCGCCCTCGTTTATCTCAAACTGAAAAGTTTTATTGCCGAAACCGCTGTGCCTGATGCAGATCTGTCAAAGCCGTCGTTGCATAAAAAAACGGTAGTGGCCTTTCAAACCTTATACCCTTTCATTTGTTTTCTCAACCGTGCGCTCAGCGAATAAATAATTATTATGGCGAAGGTTTGGCTTATTACAGGTGCATCAAGTGGTTTTGGCGAAGCGCTGGCAACTGCGGTAATCGATGCCGGCGACCAGGTGGCAGCAACCTTTCGCAATGCGAACCAGGCGCAGGCGTTTAGTGACCAGCATGGGCAGCAGGGCCTTGGAGTGGTTATGGACGTTACCGACGAAGAAAGTATGGACAGGGGCATGCAGCAGGTGCTGCGCACCTTTGACAGAATTGATGTGCTGGTAAACAATGCCGGTTATGGAACCATTGGGGCTGCAGAAGAATTTTCGATGAGCGAAATAAGGGAGCAAATGGAAACCAATTTTTTTGGTGCCGTTGCACTCACCAAGAAAGTGTTGCCGGGCATGCGTGAAAATAAATCAGGGTGTATCGTGCAGTTGTCCTCAGCCGCCGGATTCAAGGCTACAGGCGGTTTCGGAATTTACAATGCCAGCAAATTTGCATTGGAAGGATTCAGCGAGGCACTTGCACAGGAGGTTTCTCCTTTTGGGATACAGGTGGTGATCGTTCAACCAGGACCATTTCGCACAAAGTTTGCGGCCGGGTCTATCAAATTGGCAGCGCACAGGATGGACGAGTACAAGCAAACGCCTGTAGCACAGATGTACCATTATATTTCGCGCATAGATGGAAGACAGGAAGGTGATCCTGTAAAAGCTGCACGCGCGATCATAGATTACGTCGGGTCTACTGGCAAGCCGTTGCGCCTGCCTCTTGGTAAGCATGCACTCGATGCTATCAAAGCCAAGCTGGCACAGGTAGAAAAAGACCTGGCCAGCAATGAAACCATTGCGCTGAGTACTTTAGTGAGCGCTGTTCCCCAATAGGTTATTTTGCACCAGGTATTCTGCTATCTGTATGGCATTGGTAGCAGCGCCTTTGCGCAGGTTGTCACTAACGATCCACATGTTGAGCGTGTTTGGCTGCGTTTCGTCCCTGCGTAGTCTACCCACAAAAACATCGTCACTTTCATGCGCCATCAGGGGCATTGGATACAGTTGCTCTCCGGGATTATCCTGGATCACGATACCTGGCGACCTGCGTAATTCTTCCCTCAATTCTCCCAGGTCAAACGGAGCATTCAGTTCAACATTCACACTTTCACTGTGTCCACCAATCACGGGTATGCGCACCGTAGTGGCCGTGACTTTTATCCTTTCATCGCGCATGATCTTAGCCGTTTCTTTCACCATTTTCATCTCTTCCCTGGTGTACCCATTCTCCGTGAATACGTCTATCTGTGGAATGACATTCAGATCGATCTTGTACTTGTACACCATTGGACCTTCCTTGCCTGCGCGTTCATTCCATAGCTGGTCTACCGCCTGTTTGCCCGTACCGGTCACACTTTGGTAAGTAGATACCACCACCCGCCTGATGCCATATTTTTTATGCAGCGGTGCAAGGGCAACCACCATCTGGATGGTTGAACAGTTTGGATTGGCAATGATCTTATGAGCATTCGTAAGCACATCTGCATTCACCTCGGGTACTACCAGTGGCTTGTCTGCATCCATTCGCCAGGCAGAGGAATTATCAATAACGGTAATGCCGGCGGCAGCGAACCGCGGAGCCCATTCGAGGGAAGTTGATCCGCCCGCAGAAAACAGGGCAATAACCGGCTTGGCAGCTATGGCAGCTTCCATGCCCAAAATTTTATATTTGACTCCTTTAAAATCTACCTCCTTACCGATAGACCGCTCTGAGGCAACAGGAATGAGTTCCGATACTGGAAAAGATCTTTCTGCAAGCACCTGTAACATTTTGGTACCTACGAGCCCGGTGGCCCCAACAACAGCGATTTTCATTTTTTTTGTTTTAAAAATTAAAAAAGCCTTCTCCGTAAGGGGAAGGCTGTTCATCATATTGCAATGCAATAGCTATGCACCTTCCGCAGGGAGCAATTGTTTCTTTAACCGTTTTGTGGTATTTATTCTTTTCACGCGGTTGCGAATGTAGGAGGAAAAACCAATGTTGCAAAATGATTCTGCTGCAAACTAGTGCGCCTCTGGAGCTCACACGGCCTTGCTAGCAGAAATGAAACAACTGCAATGGTAAAAACATCATTGGTCACAGGGCGATTAATTATACTTTGATATTGATGAGATACGCCCTGGCTTCAGCACTGGTTCTTTTGCTGGGTTCTGCACTTATTGCACAAACAGCCAGCCGGTATGATGTGGTGATTACGGAACTGATGCCCGACCCTGTTCCTTCGGCAGGCTTGCCGGCAGAAGAATATATAGAATTAAAAAATGTTTCTCAAACCGCTTTCGCTTTGCTAGGCTGGAAGATCAGCAATGGCAGAAGTGTAGCCATCATTACAGGAAGTTTTGTGTTACAGCCTGACAGCGTCGTTATTCTTTGTGCCACAGGCAGTGCGCCCGTATTTTCTTCATTTGGGCGAACGCTCGGAGTGCCCAATTTTCCTTCACTTGATAATGATGGTGATATCGTGAGTCTTGTATCGAGGCAGGGCAGGAACATCCACGCGGTTGCTTATACAAAAGCCTGGTACAAAAACAGCATCAAGAGCGCAGGTGGTTGGAGCCTTGAAATGGTAGATCCCCGGAATCCCTGCACAGGTGAAGGCAACTGGAAGGCAAGCATTGCAACATTGGGAGGTACACCAGGCAAAACAAATTCAGTTGTGGCATCAAATCCAGACGGCACAGCGCCCCAACTAAAAAGGGCATTCGCTGTTGACAGCTTAACACTGGACCTGTATTTCGACGAATCGCTTGACAGTAGTTCAGCGTCTAATATTGGAAATTACAGTGTGACTACAGGCCCAGTAATCACGGGGGCGTTCCCACTGCCTCCATTATTTCATACCGTCAGGCTCCAACTCGCGTCAGCACTATCACCGGAAACTATGTTTTCTGTTTCAGTCAAAGCGGTTACAGACTGTAACCGAAACACGGTTGGAGGTTTCAATAGGGCCCGTGTGGGGTTAGTAAGCGATGCGCAACAGGGTGCCGTCGTGATCAATGAAATCCTGTTCAATCCAAAGCCCGGCGGGTCAGACTATGTGGAACTATACAACAGTGGAAGGACGGTGGTTGACGCAAGCAGTCTGTTCCTTGCAGGTCGCAGTACTTCGGGAACGTTAAGCAGCGCCAGCAGGATAATGCCGCTTTCGTTTGCTTTTTTCCCTGGAGATTACCTGGTTGTTACCGAGGACGCAGCAAGCCTCGGGCAATCCTATTTTATTTTGAATAAAGATGCTGTCGTTGCTGTGCAGTCGTTACCCTCCCTACCAGACGACAAGGGAACAGTTGTTTTGCTTGGAAAGCAGGGAAATGTGATTGATGAAGTACGCTACACAGACGACTGGCATTTCGCACTTTTATCCGGTAATGAAGGCGTTGCTTTGGAAAGGCTCAGTGCAGCCGGTTCTTCAAACAGCGGGCACAACTGGCATTCCGCTGCGGGCACAGCGGGCTTTGGTACCCCGGGTTACCGTAATAGTCAGCAGGGTGGCGAAGGTCATGGGAAGGGAGGCATAGAAGTGAAACCAGCAACCTTCTCACCGGATAATGATGGAAGGGATGATGTTGCCGTGATCAGGTACTTGGTGGCAGCAAGCGGTTTTGTAGCTAATGTGATGTTGTTCGATGCCGGGGGGCGCATGATACGGCACCTGGTACGCAACGCCTTGCTGGGGAGAGAAGGGTTCTGGACCTGGGATGGCCTCGACGAAAAAAATCAGCGGCTGCCTATGGGTCATTACAGTATTTATACCGAGCTTTTTAACCTGGAAGGACGGAAACAAAGTTTTAAAAACACCATCGTGCTGGCGCGTAGGCTGGATTGAGCGGCTACAGCACTAACGCATACTGGTACGACGGTGCACGCTCGTTTTATCCAAGTTCAATTTCAAAATTCACCAGGTCCTGGAACTGCTGCAAACGGCTGTCTATATCTTTTTTTGTTATTTCTCTCAGCCGCTCTGTTCCAAACTTCTCCACGCAAAAACTTGCCATAGCTGATCCCACGATGATTGCCGTTTTCATATTCTCGAACGAGATATCTTTTGTACGTGCCAGGTGCCCAATGAAGCCACCGGCAAAAGTATCGCCGGCACCGGTAGGGTCAAATACATCCTCTAACGGTAAAGCAGGTGCGAAAAATACCTGGTCGCCATGAAACAGCAGGGCACCATGCTCACCTTTTTTGATGATCAGGTATTTGGGTCCCATGCCCATGATCTTTTTGGAGGCTTTTACCAGCGAATAGTCGCCACTCAGCTCTCTTGCTTCGCTGTCGTTTACCATGAGTACATCCACTTCCTTCAGTACCTTCTTCAGATCGTCGAGTGCAATCTCCCTCCAGAAGTTCATGGTATCCATTACAATCAGCCTTGGTCGCTGTTTAAACTGGCTTACCACTTCCAGTTGTACCGAGGGAGCAAGATTTCCGAGCATCAGGAATGTACCGTCCTGGTAGCTGTCGGGGACCACTGGTTTAAAATCTCCCAGCACATTCAACTGGGTTTCAATAGTATCACGGGTATTCATATCCATGTGATACTTACCGCTCCAGAAAAAAGACTTCTGATCACTTTTGATCTGCACACCTTCGAGGTCTACGCCCCGCTCTTTCAGAGCGTTCAGCTCAGCCTCTGGAAAATCGTACCCAACTACAGAGATCTGCTTGATGGGCGTGGTGAAGTTGGAGGCACTCCAGGCGATGTAGGTGGCAGCTCCACCAATGATCTTATCACTTTTTCCGAAAGGGGTTTCAATAGCATCAAAAGCCATAGAACCAACAACGACTAGAGACATATATGTTCAGTATTTTTAGTTTGCAGTTGTGGTGCAGCATTACACCTACCAGCCAAAAGGCGTGCAAACCTAATAAAATTTTTAGAGTTCCTTTTGCACCCTGGTGAAGTCTGCGCCGATTTGCTGCTTAAGAAAGGGCGCTCTCGTTTTATGCAAACAGTATCCAACGGGCTTTTATCTTTGCGCCGATGCTCCATTTTCACTTATTGCAGGTAAAGAATCTTAAAAAAGAAACCGAGGATTGCATCTCCTTATCATTTGAAGTGCCCGCAGCACTGAAAGACACATTCGGGTTCGAGCAGGGACAGAGTTTAACGATACGCAAGACGTTCAACGGTACAGAAGCCAGGCGTAATTACTCTATCTGCACCAGCCCCCTTGATGGCGAACTGAAGGTGGCTGTTAAGAAAGTTCCCGGTGGTTTATTTTCTACCTGGGCGAACGAAGACCTGCAAAAAGGTGACTTCCTGGAAGTGATGCCGCCGGTGGGCAAATTCAATACACCACTTTTCAAGGGTCAGAAAAAAAATTACGTTGCTTTTGCTGCAGGCAGTGGCATTACACCAATCCTTTCGATTATCCGGACTACACTGCTCACAGAGCCGCAGAGTACTTTCACACTGCTGTATGGCAATCGTGCCCGGCAGCATATACTTTTCCAGGAAGAATTGCAGGATCTGAAAGACAGCTTTATCACCCGCTTCAGTTTGCACCATATCCTAAGCCGCGAACAGACAGATGTTCCGCTGAATCACGGACGCATCAACAAAGAAAAATGTGCTGTGTTTTTTCGAAGTGTATGTGATCTTTCGTTCTGCGATGAATTCTTTATTTGCGGTCCGGAAGAAATGACTTTCTCCGTCCGCGAATTCCTGGAGGAAAGCGGCGTGC
>JBGTIL010000415.1:0-4854 GCA_041745695.1 Chitinophagaceae bacterium
GATTGTTATGGATATGGATGGTTGGGGCAATCCTGCAAAAAAGAAAAGCACATACTATAGCTGGATAGCACCGCAGCCCGTTCAATTCACCGGCTTCAAATTGTTCTACGTAAACGATACCGAAAAGTCGGGTGAAAAAGAAATGATGGCTAAAAGTGAAGTCTTAAAACTGCGACCGATACCGGTTTACATTCAATACCAATAATCGGGTAGCACTGACAGCTTTATACACTAAAGCCCCGGACTAATAAGCTAAGCTAATTGGTCCGGGGCTTTGCATTTGAGGTAGATGCAATATTTTGATAAGTATAAGAAAGACTTATCCCTGCTGTAGTTGTTTATGAATGATCACATAGCTGAGCACCACCAAAAGTAAGATGATAAGCAGGGCAACCCACAACAAGGGATCCTCTTTGAGTTCGCGACGTCGTTTGTTTTTTCTTGACCGGGTAGTCTTTACTTTCAGATCGCGGTTCAAACCTTCTATAACCGTACTTACGCCCTGCTGGTCTTTTACCTGCGCCAGGCCATCCATGGCTTCGCTCTCGAAGTCGTTTTCCAGCAGCAGCTTTTCTACTTCGTGCCGTTGCTCCTGTGAAAGTTTTCCCTGCATATATAGTAGCAGGGTTGCTGAATCGATGCCTGGGTTAAGATTGGATAATATGTCTTTGATGTCGTCGTTCATTTTTTCAGACTGCTTTCTTTCATTTTTCTTTCAATCGTCTGCCGCAGGTTTCTTTTGCCATTTTGTATATAGCTTTTTACCTGGAGCAGGCTGAAACCTGTTTGTTCGCTCACCTGGAAATAACTTTGTTTGCCCAGGTAGAACAAAGTTACACATTGCCGCTGCTTCTCATCCAGCTCTTTCATGGCTTCTTCCAACCAGGCGTAGGTGTTTTCATTTTGAAGCAATAGCGATATGTTCCCCTCATCGGCAACCAGGGGCAACCAATCTGTGATCTCCCTGGTGATGCGACCCTGCCGGCCACGAAGCCCCATCAGACAGTGATTTTTTGCCACCATGTACAGCCAGGATTTGAAGAATTCAATCTTGTACTTTCCCGCCTCACCCAGCACTTTCAAAAAAATCTGCTGTACTGCATCCTTGGCTTCTTCCTCGTTTTTCAAGTATTTCATACAAAGTCCAAAAAGGAGCAATGTATAGCGCTCGAGTAAAACGCCGATCCATTCGCTGTTGCCTTCAGATGCGTAGCGATCCAGCAGGTCGGCGTCCGTCATATGGTTGTAGTGTTCTGCCTTCACATTTGGTAAAATAACTAATTTCAGGCTGTAAGATGTAATTCGAATCAATTTTCACAACCCTTATGCAATTAACTTTTTGTACCGTACCTGTGGCACCTATGCGTAAAGACCCCGCTCATCGCAGCGAGATGGTTAGTCAGTTGTTGTTTGGCGAATATGCTGAAGTACTTGAGTCGGCTGATGGCTTCGTAAAGGTCAAATGCCTGTTTGACAATTACGAGGGATGGTGCCAGTTGAATCAGCTGCAGGAAATTGATGATGCAAGTGTGGTTTCATCCGGGGGTTTTACTCAGGGCTATGTAAACGAACTTGCTATCAACGGGGCTTCAATGCAAATTCCTTTCGGATGCCCCATGCACAGCGAAGCCGGGAGGCTAACCCATATCGGACCAGTCGGTGTTGACTACCTTAACACTGTAATGGCAGTGCCGCAGCACCCTGCTGCCCTTTTAACGGCCGCCCTGCAGCAGGTTGCCTTTCGCTTTTTAAATACCGGCTATCTCTGGGGAGGGAAGTCGATATTCGGCATTGACTGCAGCGGCTTCACCCAACAGGTATTTAAATTTTTTGGAGTGATGCTTCTTCGAGATGCTTACCTGCAGCAGGGGCAGGGCGACACCGTAGAGAACGTAGCGGCCAGTGCAGCCGGTGACCTGGCCTTTTTTCAAAATGAAGCAGGCAAGGTTACGCACGTTGGAATCGTATTGAATGAAGGCGCCATTATACACGCCTCCGGAAGAGTAAGGATCGATCAGCTGGATGAACACGGGATCATTACCCCGGCAGGTGAGCGGACGCACCGCTTGCATTCGCTGAGGCGATACCTGGGTTAGTTGACCAGGTTACCGAAACCAATAGTAACAAGGCAGTTGCCTCATTCATTACCTGTGTATATCTCTTGCCGACACTGAAGATTTACGAACGGCTAAACCAGCCAAGCACCACTTTGTCCCAATCAAGCATTTTTATGGCGGTATAAAATAGGAGTATCGCAAAGATTTTTTTAAGTACGTCTTTGTCGAGTTTCATTGCAAGAGAACTGCCCAGGAAACCTCCTACCAAAAAGCCGGCTGCCAGTAAACCGATCACTTTGAAATCAATGGGAGCCCCCATCTTTTTGCAGTCGTAATAATAAGTGATGAAGGCGATTACCACTACCGGCAGCGTAAGCACACCCAGCGAGGTGCCCTGCGCCTGGTGCTGGGTATAGTTCATACAGTAAACAAGTGCCGGCACAAGGATGATACCACCTCCGATACCTACCAACCCACTCAGGATGCCTGCAAACAATCCAAGAATTACAATCAGCAGGACAATAGAAGCCGTCATAGTTGTTGTGTTTTGAGGATGCATCAGGAGCCAAATTTTTGTCGGTAAATTTCAATAGCTTCCCGGATCACGTCGTAGGCAATTTCTTTGTTCTGAAAATCCTTGATCAGTACCTGTTTATCTTCCAGCACTTTGTATTGCTCGAAATAGTTTTTCAACTCATTAAAAAAATGGCGGGGCAGTTCTTCAATGTCTTTGATATAGTTGACCGAAGGGTCGCGGGTGGCTACTGCAATAATTTTGTCGTCAACTTCTCCTGTGTCTATCATCTGCATATTTCCAATAACAGTTGCTTCCACCAAACAAAGTGGTTGTATGGCCTGTGAACAAAGCACCAGTATATCAAGCGGGTCGCCGTCGTGCCCCAGCGTGCGTGGGATAAACCCATAGTTCACCGGGTAATGAAAAGAGGAGTGGATCACGCGATCCAGCCTCAAGAGTCCGGTCTCCTTATCGATCTCGTATTTTGACCTCGAGCCCTGCGGGATCTCTATCAATCCGTTAACCTGTCCTGGGGCAGCATCGCCATAACTCGCACCGTGCCATGGATGCAAAACCTGTATTGTCTTCATCTTAAAATAAATTTATATGCTACCAAAGCTGCTAAAAAACCACCGGTCACGCTGATGCTTAAATAGAGGGAAAGTAAGAGCCAATTCCCCGTTTCGAATAATTGAACACTTTCCAACGAAAAGGCAGAGAAGGTTGTGAAGCCTCCGCAAAACCCTGTCAAAAGCAAAAGCGACAATTCATCTTGCCTCGCATTTTTTAAAAGAAAAGCTGCGAGCAAGCCGGCAACAAAACAGCCTCCAATGTTGACCAGAAGTGTGCCGTAGGAAAAGCGGTCGGTATTAAAATAGGTTTGGAGCAGGTAGCGTAGAATGCTGCCTGCTGCTCCACCAGCGCCAACCATCAGGAGGTTGGCGATCATAGCGGACGGTCGGTTTGCGGAAATGAGTACTTCAGGTCTACAGCCCAGCGTCCTCTATCAAGTACCACTTTTACCGAATCTTCTTTTTGTTTGAAAGAATTGGAGTACCGCATCACCGTTACACTGTCGTTCACTTTGCTAATGCGCCTGATGTTGATGGAGGCGTTTTTGTACCCCCTCTTATCTTCAGGGGTCATCCGGTTTTTATAATTGCGCTCGTAGAGGTCGAGGTATTGAATATTTACGGAGTCGTCGATGATAAGAGTCCTCGCTTGCTCATAATCGCCGTCCAGTGCCGCACGGATGAAGCCACTGGCCGTGCCTATGTCGTCGTCCGATGCAGGTGGCGCTGTATCAGTAGTACAGGCAGCAAAGAAAAGTAGGAACAAAAAGCCCGCAGGTGATTTGCTTTTCATTGCTGCAAAGTAAAGAATATCAAAGGAGGAATGAAAAAAATGCGGTGATCGAAGAACTGCTATTCCCGGGGGAGAATGCAGCCTACCGCTAGCAGGGACCGTGATCACAATGCTTCCCACGCAATCAAAAAAGACTGACTGCCGCAGAACTTATCCTCTTACGGTCAGCCAGTCTCTTGTACTCCGGTCAATAATTAATCACGGCGCCTGTCGCGCTCATAGTAACCTCGTTGTTTCCGTTCGGCCTTTTCGGCTTCCTCCTGTTCCATCTCTTTAATGCCTTCTGCATTGTAAGCCTTCAGGATCGCCTTCACCAGCCTGTGTCTTACTACATCTTCCTCGTCCAGCTCTATATACCCAATGCCTTCAACATCGCGTAAGATGCGGCTTGCTTTTTCCAGACCGCTGCGCATGTTGCGCGGCAGGTCTACCTGGGTAAGATCACCTGTGATGATGGCTTTCGCATTGGCACCGATACGGGTAAGGAACATTTTTAACTGTACGTCGGTCGCATTTTGTGCTTCATCCAGGATGATGTAGGCATTATCCAGTGTGCGTCCGCGCATGTAGGCAAGTGGTGCTATCTCAATGGTGCGGGTGGTCATGTAATAACCCAGCTTATCGGCAGGGATCATATCATCCAGGGCATCATACAGGGGGCGGAGATAGGGATCGATTTTTTCTTTTAGATCTCCGGGCAGGAACCCAAGGTTTTCACCCGCTTCGACAGCGGGCCGGGTCAGGATAATTTTTTTAACCACTTTGTTCTTAAGTGCTCTCACAGCCATGGCAACAGCTGTGTAGGTTTTACCGGTTCCGGCTGGCCCAATGGCAAAGACCACATCATTCTTTTCCGATGAGGTGACCATCCTTTTCTGGTTGGCTGTTCTTGCCCGGACGGTTTTTCCATTTGGC
>JBGTIL010000416.1:0-5054 GCA_041745695.1 Chitinophagaceae bacterium
ACTACGAAAAATTCGTAGATTTACGAAAAGTTCGTAGAGATGGAAAAATTAAGCGCTCAGGAGGAAGAAGCCTTGCAGGCAGTTTACCAGACCGGCGAGGGCACCATTAAGCAGTTTCTCGATCAGATGGCTGAACCAAAGCCGCCCTATACCACACTTGCCTCCACGATCAAAAACCTTGAGAAAAAAGGCTATTTAAAAAGTGAACTGACAGGGAATACCAACAGGTACCATGCTGCACTTTCGCAAGAGGAATACAAGAAAGGATTGACAGGGGGAATGGTAAAAAACTATTTTGATAACTCTTACAAAGACCTTGTAAACTTCTTTGTACAGCAAAAGAAACTGTCTGCGAAAGAACTGAAAGAGATCATTGATACCATTGAGGGGAAGTCAAAAAAAACCTAAACTATGCCACCGCTTTTTCTGTATTTACTGAAGTTGTCTGTAGGTCTTGCGCTCGTCTTTCTTCTATACTACTTTTGCCTGCGCCGATTAACTTTTTATCAATGGAACCGCTGGTACCTGCTCGGTTACAGCCTTCTTTGTTTCCCACTCGCGCTAGCAGATGTATCTGCGCTTCTGATCCATTACAATGCAGCACCCGAAAACATCGCTGTACCGATACCGTCCATTGCTTCTTTGCACGTGCCATTTTCCCTGCAACGGGTTAGTGCGTCGGGCGGTTATTCAATGGAACAATGGCTGATGGTATTGTTTGTTGCAGGCACTACCTTGTCAGCGATCCGCTTTTTAGCGCAGTATGTTTCCTACCACAGGTTGCGCAAGTCAGCGACCCTGGTTAGCAATGGAGCTGTGAAGATTTATCAACTCGATAGAAAGATTATTCCATTTTCCTTCGGGGGATCCATTTATATAAATCAGCACCTGCACTCCGAAACGGAGTTAACGGAGATCATCCGACATGAATTTGCACACGTGAAGGGCAAGCACACCGCCGATATTGTTTGGGCCGAGCTTCTTTGTATAATTAACTGGTACAATCCTTTCGCCTGGTTACTGCGTTACCATATCCGTCAAAACCTGGAATTCCTTGCCGATAAAAATGTACTTAATTCCGGCTTCGATAAGAAAGCATACCAATACCTGTTGCTCAAAGTAACCGGAGCAACCGAATTGCGTATTGCCACTAAGTTCAATTTTGAATCACTTAAAAAACGCATTATTATGATGAACGCATCAAAAACCACACGGGTGCATCTATTGAAGTTTCTATTTATTTTACCAGCAACCGCCCTGCTGTTGCTGGCGTTCAGATCGCAGGTACAGCGAACCAGCACTCCAGCCGACAGTGCTTTCTCGCTTGAATTAATGGATACTGTGCCGAAAACAATTGTCGGCAGACCTGGGTCAAAGGTTATTGCACCAGTGGCAGGAACCCAGGATTTTCTAACGCAAAATCCCGGGGTTCGCTCCATAGGCTGGCAGGGGAATACAATTATCATCTCCCTAAAAAACGGTCAGAAAGAAACTTTTTCAACGACGAGCGCAGCTGATCAACAGAAATTCGCGGAGCAGTATGGCGCCTTACCACCAACACCTGTTGTGCCGGCTGAACGTGCACGGGAGCCGAAACGCGGTAGTGCCCCTGTTATGGTGGAAGCCGCCGACATTCTCAATGAGAGCGAGCTGGCGCTCCGAGATATGAAAAGATATGTGGATACACAAAAACGTTTTAATGAGGACGTGAAGTTGTACAGCGACCAGTACAAACTGTACAATCAGGAACGGCAACTTTACAACGAGAAGGCTAAACTGTACGACAGTAAGCGTCAGCAAGCATATAAGGACCAACACAAAGCTTACAACGAAGCAAAGCGCCTGCACGAAACGACAGCACAAAGGCACCTGCAGGAAAGGCAGTTGCAACAACAGCTGGCCCTCGACAAGCTGCAGGCTGCTCCTGAGCTGGAAAGGAGTGCACAAAACCTCAGGTTGTCAAACAAAGAGCTTGAAAGGATGAAGGCCGATGCAGTAAAGCAGCGGATGATGCATCAGGAGCAGCTCGAGTTACTCCATGAAAGCCAGGCAAGGCAAGAACGCCATCTTCTACAGAAGGAACTTCAGGCTACAAACAGAGACCGTGTATTTTATTCCGATGAAACGCTCCTCCATCAGCAAGAGAGAGCGGCATTACAACAATCGAAGAACGATGCAAAAAACAGTTCCAGCCAATCACTTTCGCCCCTTACACAGCGAAGCGCCCTGACTCAACAGCTTTCGCAATTAGAGCAAGAATTGAAGAACCTGCAGAAAGCCTCCATGCAGATCCAAAAAGAACTCACGGAGTTGAAGAAAAACCGTTCATTCAAATGATGCAGGAACGGAACAGCTATTGGGGCCTTGCTGCCTCGAACATGTAGCACAGGGAAATTGCGCTATCTTAAATGTCATTCTGTACATTATCAAAGTGATGCCTTGCCGTAACCGCAAGGCATTTTTTCTTAGAGACACGCTCAGCACAAACGTGAAACCACAGCTAACTTTTGTCTCCTGTTGCAATTCGTGTAATTTCGTCGCTTTCCAGATTGCACACCCACAATAAATAGTACACTTTTTATGGCAAGCACATCAGACATCAGCAGGGGATTAATCATCAAAGTAGACGGTAGCCTGTATAAAATCATTGAATTTGGTGAGAACAAAACAGCCCGCTCTGCCGCCAAGGTATGGGCTAAATTGAAAGGCGTGGACAACAACCGTTCAATCGAGGTAACCTGGAATAGTGGTGAAACCATTCATCCGGTGAGGGTGGAAAGAAAGGAATACCAGTTCCTGTATAAGGATGATACGGGTTACAATTTTATGGATAATGAAACCTTTGAGCAGGTGTCTGTGGCGGAGTCTATGGTAGATGCGCCCGGCTTTCTAAAAGACGGCGACGCCGTTTCGGTACTATTTAATACTGAAACCGAATTGCCGATGACCGTTGAATTGCCCGACAAGATTGTTGTGAAAGTTACCTACAGCGAGCCAGGTATGAGAGGCGATACAGCTACCCGTACCTTAAAGCCAGCTACCGTTGAAACTGGTGCTACGGTTATGGTACCGCTGTTCGTAAACGAGGGAGAGTTGATTCGTGTGAATACCAAAACAGGCGAATACGTTGAGCGGGTCAAAGAGTGAACGAGCACCCATTGCTGAACCTAAATGCTTTTCTGGACACCACATCGGCTCCAGGTACAGCTCCTTCCATAATCCAAAAAGCGGCTTACTACCGGGCTCCGGCAGACACTATATGCTAACGACGCAGTACGGACGCAAATAGTATTGAGTCTTATAATCCCTATCTTAGCCGCCTGTTTTCTACCAAAACCTTTATAAATTGAAACCAATGGATTTTAAGCAGATACAGGAATTGATCAGACAGGTCAATGACTCCAACATCGGGGAGGTATCACTGGAACAAAAAGATTTTAAGCTTACCATAAAGCAGAAAGAAGAACAGATTACGCAGGTCGTATCGGCTCCATCATCCACACCGCTTTATCAGTCATACCCGCAACAGGCTCCCCAGCAAAGTCTTCCGCAGGCAGCCACCAATATAGCTGCAGCGCAGCCCGACAGCACTACCGTTACAATTAAAAGCCCCATGATCGGCACTTTCTACCGCCGGTCTTCTCCCGATAAACCAGACTTCGTTCAACCGGGCGATGAAGTTTCACCAGGAAAGGTGGTTTGCATTATTGAGGCCATGAAACTTTTCAACGAAATTGAAAGTGAGATCAAAGGTCGCATCGTTAAGGTGCTGGTGGAAGACGCATCGCCAGTGGAATACGACCAGCCGCTGTTTTTGGTTGATCCTTCCTGACGTCTACTCAGTTCGCAATTCGCTGTGCTGTTGTTGAAACCTTTTCTTATCGAGTTGTCAAATCGTTTGCATGTTTAAAAAAATTTTAATCGCTAACCGTGGTGAGATAGCATTGCGGATCATACGTACCTGTCGTGAAATGGGCATTAAAACGGTAGCGGTTTATTCTACTGCCGACAGAGACAGCCTTCATGTAAAGTTTGCAGACGAGGCTGTGTGCATTGGTAAGCCTCAGAGCAGCGATTCTTATTTGAATATTCCGCACCTGATGTCGGCCTGCGAAATTACTAATGCGGACGCCATACATCCAGGATACGGCTTCCTGGCAGAGAACGCGAAGTTCTCCCAGATATGTGCTGACCATGGCATTAAGTTTATTGGGCCTACCCCCGATATGATCACCCGCATGGGTGATAAGATTACGGCAAAGGAAACCATGATCAATGCCGGCGTGCCCGTTATACCAGGGAGCCCCGGATTACTCAAAAGCATTGAAGAGGCGCGTCAGCTTGGAAAAGAGATGGGCTTTCCTGTTATACTGAAGGCCACTGCCGGTGGTGGTGGTAAAGGAATGCGTGTTGTTTGGGAAGATAGCGAGATGGAAAAGGCCTACAATACCGCCAAGGCCGAAGCTGCAGCCTCCTTCAGCAATGATGGCATTTACATGGAGAAATTCATAGAAGAACCCCGGCACATTGAGATCCAGGTGGCAGGCGACCAATTCGGCACTGTTTGTCATTTGGGTGAACGCGACTGCTCTATACAGCGCCGCCACCAAAAGCTGGTGGAAGAGGCACCCTCACCTTTCATGACACCGGAATTAAGACAGAAGATGGGTGATGCAGCGAAAAAGGCAGCTTCTGCTATCAGCTACGAAAGTGTTGGTACTGTTGAATTCCTGGTTGACAAGCACCGCAATTTCTACTTCATGGAAATGAATACAAGGATTCAGGTAGAACATTGTGTCACTGAAGAAGTGATCAATTTCGACCTTATCAAGGAACAGATCAAGATTGCCATGGGGGAAAGAATTTCAGGACGTGACTACGAACCAACGATGCATGCCATCGAGTGCCGTATCAATGCAGAGGATCCCTACAACGATTTTCGTCCTTCTCCCGGTAAGATAACAGTTCTGCATCAACCCGGGGGGCATGGGGTTCGGGTAGACAGCCACGCATACGCGGGGTATGTTATTCCCCCTTATTACGATTCAATGATC
>JBGTIL010000417.1:0-3941 GCA_041745695.1 Chitinophagaceae bacterium
CCGCCCCCAGGGTCCACAACAGTGGACATCATACCATTGAAGCCCATTACAGTTCACAGTTTGATATGCTGTGGCGCATTATTCTCGGTTACCCCCTGGGCAACACCAAGCCAATCTTGTCTTCCATTATGGTAAACATCATTGGCAGTGAAGGTCACTCGGGTCTTGTGAACTATTCCGGACTTAGTGAAGTTCTGGCTATCGACAATGCGTTTGTACATATCTACGGAAAAAAGGATACGAAGCCTGGACGTAAAATGGGGCATGTTACGATCCTCAGTAATGAGCGGCAAGACCTGATACACAAGGCCAATAAAGTAAAACTCGCGCTCACTGCCATTACTTCAACCCCAGCTGAAAGTTAAGTGATCGTCCTGTGCCTGGTTAATTAAGGTTAATCAAACCCACGTTATCAATGTTTTAGGACTATTTCCTTCTATAAGCAAGTATTTTTGAAGTTCTGACACCAACTTATTTACGCATGCCCTTATACCTGGACAAGTTTTTAGTAATCCTGGTTCTTTCAAATTTTTTCTTAGCCTGCAGCAACGATCGCAAGAAAGATGCAACAGCCCAGGAAAAGCAGGGACCCAGGCGGCCTGCACAGGTGGATGGATACGTTGTAGCAAAGCAAACATTGAGCGAGTCGATCGAATTGCCGGGTTCCCTTGTGGCAGATGAGTCTACTGAAATCCATCCTGAGGTGTCGGGTCGAATTATCTACCTCAATGTTCGGGAAGGCGCCTACGTGAGCAAAGGCGCTGTGATAGCCAGGCTCTACGCTGCCGACTTACAGGCCCAGAAACGAAAACTGGAAGTGCAGCTTAAAATGGCAGAACAGACACGTAACCGGTACAATGAACTCCAAAAAATTGGTGGCATAAGCCGCCAGGACTACGACGTAACTGCGCTTGGAGTGAATAACATTCAGGCCGACCTGGCTATCATCGCTACCGAAATCTCCCGCACTATCGTAAGAGCACCCTTTAGTGGTAAGCTCGGGCTGAAACAGATCAGTACTGGCGCCTATGTTACCCCTGCCAGCATCATTACTTCCATTCAAAAAACAGCTGGACTACGACTTGATTTTAATGTTCCGGAGAAGTATACCGCAATGATCCGGAAAGGACAATATGTAAATTTTTCGGTAGAAGGATCGACACGTGCTTATTCGGCTGTAGTGCTTGCCACTGAGTCGGGGATAGCAGAAGCCACGAGGAGCCTTACTATCAGGGCACTTGTGAAGGGAGCGCAGACTGGATTGATACCGGGAGGCTTTGCGAAAGTGACCCTCGCTTTTGCACCCAATCAGGGAGCCCTGATGATTCCGACACAAGCCATCATCCCTCAGGCCAGGGGTAAAAAAGTATATCTGTTCAAAGGCGGAGAAGCCAATTTTGTAGATGTGGTTACGGGTACGCGCGACGCTTCCAATGTTGAAATAACGAGTGGATTAACCGAAGGCGATACGGTGATCGTAACAGGGCTGCTGGGCTTGAAACCTGATGCCAAAGTCACGCTTCGAAAAATGATCAGCATAGATGCCATCACCCCTGCCGGCGATACAGAAAAAGATTCAACACTTGCTACTGTTCCCAGGTAATTGGCTGCACGCATGCCAGTACTGCAACAAATGCCTGTATTATTTATCAATACTAACTAAGGGATTCGTTTATGAATATATCTGAACTTAGTTTACGACGACCCGTGCTGGCCATCGTAATGAACGTGATCATCATTGTGTTTGGTCTTATCGGGTTCAAATTCCTGGGTGTCAGAGACTATCCTGCCATTGATCCTCCCAACATCAACGTGCGCACTTCTTATGGTGGCGCCAATCCAGACATCATAGAAACCCAGATCACTGAGCCGCTTGAAAAATCTATCAACGGCATCGCGGGAATTAAAAATATCACTTCGAGCAGCAACGCCGGTTCCAGCAATATCAACGTGGAGTTCGACCTCGGCGTAGACCTCGAAGCCGCCACCAACGATGTGCGCGATAAAGTTTCTCAGGCCGCCCGAACATTGCCCACAGATCTTGAGTCACCGCCTGTGGTTTCAAAGGCTGATGCCAGTTCGGATCCCATCATCTCCATGACCGTTCAAAGTAACACCCGCAACCAGCTTGAGATTTCTGAGTGGGCCAACAATGTGCTGGTGGAACGCATCCAAACCATCCAGGGCGTAAGTGCCATCCAGATTTGGGGCGAAAAGCGGTATGCAATGCGCATCTGGTTTAAACCCGAACAACTAACAGCTTACAATTTAACCCCCAACGATGTACAGCAGGCGTTGCTCCGTGAAAACGTAGAGTTGCCCTCGGGAAAGATTTCAGGAAACGCTACCGAACTAACCGTTCGAACCTTCGGTCGTTTAAATACCGAAGAAGAATTTAATAAGATCATCGTTTCTAATGTTGCAGGCAGTGACGTACTTATCAGGGATATTGGCGAAGCGGTGCTTGGTCCCGAAAATGAAGAGTCTCAATTACGCGAGAGCGGCATCCCGATGATTGCCCTGGCCATCATCCCCCAGCCTGGCTCCAATTACGTATCCATCTCCAACGATTTTTACGAGCGTTTTGAGCAGATCAAAAAAGAGATGCCTGCAGACATCAAGCTCGACATAGCCCTGGATCAAACAAGCTTCATCAAACGTTCCATTTCCGAGGTTGAAGAAACACTCATCATCTCGCTGGTGCTGGTGATACTTATTATATTTCTTTTCTTCCGCGACTGGCTTATCGCCATCCGTCCGCTGATCGACATTCCTGTTTCGCTGATCGGTGCCTTCTTTATCATGTACCTCTGCGGATTTACCATCAATGTGCTGACCCTTTTGGCCATTGTTCTTGCAACCGGCCTCGTAGTGGACGATGGTATAGTGGTGACAGAAAACATTTACAAGAAAATGGAAGCGGGCATGGATAAATGGCGGGCCGCAAGAGAAGGCTCCAAAGAAATATACTTTGCAGTTATAGCTACTTCCATTACGCTGGCTTTTGTGTTTCTACCCATCATCTTCCTAGAAGGGTTTGTAGGTCGCCTATTTCGCGAATTTGGAATTGTGGTTGCCGGTGCTGTCCTTATTTCAGCCTTTGTCTCTCTCACGCTAACGCCTGTTTTGAACGTTAAGATGAGTAAGAAAGACGTGCACAAACATTCCTGGTTTTATAATAAAACAGAACCCTTTTTCCGGGGGATGGAAGATGGTTACAAGCGGTTACTTATGGGCTTCATGAAAGTTCGCTGGCTGTCTTTCGTAGTGCTGGCAGTATGCGCAGGCATTATCTATTTTATAGGCAACGATATTCCGTCGGAGTTGGCGCCGATGGAAGACAGAAGCCAGTTCCGCCTGCAGGTGAGTGCTCCCGAAGGCACAGCCTATGATTATATGGATAAGTATATTGACAGGTTAAGCAACTTCATGCTCGATTCTGTGCCTGAGCGGCAAACTGTACTGTCGTTAACCGCGCCGGGTTTCGCTGGTGGGGCTACCAATTCCGGCTTTGTACGCGTGATGCTGGTTGGCCCTAAAGAGAGGGGAAGATCGCAGAAAGAAATAGTGGAAATGGTGAACCGAAACCTGCCCCGATTTAACGAAGGCCGCGCTTTCGCAATTGAAGAACAAACGATTTCACAAAACCGCAGGGGTGGACAGCCAGTGCAGTTTGTTATCCAGAACAACGATTTTTCTAAACTCACTGACATGCTTCCACGCTTTTTGGAAGCAGCCAACAGGAACCCTGTACTCCAGGGTGCAGATGCCGATCTCAAATTTAATAAGCCCGAGTTGCGCATCAGTGTGAACCGTTTGAAAGCAAGTGAACTTGGTGTGAGTGTACAGGATATTTCGCAGACCCTCCAACTGGCACTCAGCAACCGGCGGCTTGGCTACTTTACCAAAGAAGGCAAACAATATCAGGTAATGGGCCAGGT
>JBGTIL010000418.1:0-2664 GCA_041745695.1 Chitinophagaceae bacterium
CTTATAGCCTGCGCTACTTGACTTCTACAAAGATGCAAAGAGAGAAAGAACAACTAACACAGTCTCCATAATCAAGTAAACCAAAAAGACTGGAATCAAATAGTCTCTACTGAAATTTCTACCGCAATTTGAGTAGAAGGGTTTAAACAAATATCTGAGTTCTTCAACTTTGCTTAAATACTCCGACTCTAGATACCTTTCAATTTTTACAACTCTCTCAACATGACTTAACTGAACTTTTCTGTAGAAGAAATCAAATACCGCAAACAATGTAGTTGTGCCAATTCCAATGTATAGGAACTCACGGCTATGCTGCTGCAAAGCAAGACCTATAAGTGCCGTAACCAGTGTGACAGCCCATCCCTTAATAGTAAAAGTGGTTGAGTCAAGAGAACTGATTCTGCTCAAATCCAATTCACGGGTACTGGTCAAAACCTCATATATTTTGTCTGTCTCCTCATCCACAATTTTTATCCCTACGCTACCGTAACATTGCAGTTTGCTCACTTCTAAATTCTGCCTGCTTGAATGCCAAGCAGTTCAATTAGGTGATTTCAAAGCGATACTTTAACAGCAATCCTGTAGTACTTGGGACTTACACCCTGACAGACAGCCTGCATGAACTGACCCACAGATAGCCTAGCAGGCTAACGCCGGAATTGAGCGGCTGCCCGCCGAAACCACACAAGGTTGATGAGAGGCAAGCTAGTGGGCAGTCCGCTCGAATGACTTGTTCGACCGCGCGATGGTAAAGGATTCAATTTTCGTGAAGACGGTTATGATTGTTTGGATGGATTTTGACTATAATCCGACCAGCTAAAATTTCGTAGGGATAAAGACTTATGAAGGAAAAGGCCCCAAGAAATAGAACACTGGTTTTGACGGGAGAAGACAGAGTGAAGTATTCAGCCACCACCATTGGTCTATCTCAAAAGGCAGAAATTGGTGATGTGATAGATACAACGATAAACCAAGACCTGCGTACAGCCGCATCATTCTTACCGTCCAATTCTGTTGACTTGCTAATTGCTGACCCCCCATATAATTTGAATAAAACCTTCAACGGGAAGGGCTTCAAAAAAAAGGGCTTCAACGAATATGAAGATTACACGCGCAAATGGTTATCCGAAATTGTTCATACTCTCAAACCAAGCTCAACAGTTTACGTTTGCTCTGACTGGGAAACATCGCTTTCAATTTACAAAGTTTTAAGCGAATTCTTTATAGTCAGAAATCGTATAACTTGGGAACGTGAAAAAGGACGCGGCGCAAAATCGAATTGGAAAAACTGCTCAGAAGATATTTGGTTTTGCACTCTTAATAATGACTATTTTTTTAATTCTGAGGCTGTAAAATTAAAACGAAAGGTAATTGCCCCTTATAAAGAAAATGGCAAACCAAAAGATTGGGATGAAGATAAAAACGGTAACTTCCGTTTAACTTCTCCATCAAATCTTTGGACAGACATAAGCATTCCGTTTTGGTCAATGCCCGAAAATACTGACCATCCAACCCAAAAGCCTGAAAAATTGATAGCTAAATTGATTTTGGCTAGTTCCAAGCCCGACGATGTTGTATTTGATCCTTTTCTTGGCTCAGGAACAACTTCGGTTGTCGCCAAGAAACTTGGGCGAAGATATTTAGGCATTGAACTAAATAATGAATATGCTTGTCTGGCTGAAAAAAGATTGGAAATGGCAGAGCGTGATAAAACAATTCAAGGCTATTCAGGCGGTTTTTTTTGGGAGAGGAATACTCTAGCAATGCAAAAAAGAGAGCAGCCGACGAAAGCCGAAAATACTTTTCAAGAAGGGCTATTTAATTAACACCGATATGCTTGAAGATCTTTCGGAGTTTATCCAAAGCCATAAAACAGTCAATGATAAAAACAGGCTTGCCGCACTCGTCAAAGAACAATTCTCGCTCGTCAAAGAACAATTCTCGCTCGTCAAAGATAGGTCAGTATTTTATAAATCACACTTTGCGATACGCTTTAGCAAAGCGAATTCAGCTAATTTCGGTAATACAGTCTTGGGATTGTCTGCTTTGCAAAAATACGATGACAGACCTTTCATCGTTTGTCTTGTTCTAAAGGATGAAAATATTTTATTGCTCGCAAACTCTACCTTTCTCAAAAAAATTAGTCACTCTTCACAATCTTTAAGAGTGGATAACATTAGAGGCAGTTTTAATGGTTCAGATATTTTGAGGGAGTTTAATGAAGTTGGCAATTCTCCCGAAAATTTTGACGAACTATTCGAGATTCACAAACAAATTCCATTTGAAGTAAATCTTGTCAGACTGGTTGAAGCAACCAACGGAATCGCGCCAACGGGCAAAAAGTTTGATGTATCGGAAGAAAGCAAGATTTCTATTCTGAATGCGCCGTTAAGAGCCAAAAACTTTTCAGAATCAGCGGAGTTTAAGCATTTAAAAGATGAACTGGATGGATTGGTTAGTAAATTTCAAAATGAAATACTCATTGCCTCGTTAATCGAAAACGTAAAAATCAGAGGGAACATCATCGAGTATTTGATTGCCGGAAAGGATGAAACTTTGAAGCAGAACTTGATTGCCTCGCTTCAGAATAAAACCGATGTCCCGTCATTCAAAACCGATAATGAGTTAGGTGATTATGTGAAGAATTTCGATGACATCTATTAC
>JBGTIL010000419.1:0-4425 GCA_041745695.1 Chitinophagaceae bacterium
GTACAGCAAATTTCATCACGATCCACTAATCGCGCCTTTCGACTAGTGTACGTTAAATCGATCTTGGCTGCCTGAGTGCAAAGGTCATCTTTGCCCCCCCAAATTTGGTTTTTTGTACCAAATTTTCATCTGTTAAGCTGTTAATTACTGCTGATTCAATAATTTAAAGTAATGCTATTGTAATCAAGCAAGTCGGTGAGAAAGACTTCCACCTTCTTGTAACCAAGGCTATGAGCCTCAAAATTAATTTGCGCACTATCAGACTCGGCGCCGTTACGCAAAACCTAAGCCGAAGTGTAGCCGTTAACCAGGAGGCGTTATCAGCCAGATTTGTATAATTTTATTTAGATAGTCGATAAACTTCCGAAGGACTTTACCAAACTTGCCATACTGTTGCTTGATTTGAGCACCGTAATCGGAAATTATCCGATTAAACAGTCAATTTTTATCAATGCAAGCAGAACTGAGAGACATCATTCAACAATATGCCGAGGGTCCGCTTAACCGGCAGCTGATGTTGCACCTATTGAAAGATTATAAAAGGCCGAACGATAAAATTCATGAACTGATAAAGTCGGGTGAACTGGTGCAGTTGCGGCGGGGTTTATTTATCGCTGGCGCCGGATTAAAAATAGAGAAGCCCAGCAATTTTTTACTGGCGAACCATCTTCGCGGACCGTCGTATGTATCTATGGAAACAGCACTGTCGCATTGGGGATTGATTCCGGAACGTGTTTATGAAATAACTTCGATTACCCTCAAATCGGCAGCGCTGTATCAAACATCTATTGGGCGATTCCAGTATCTCCATGCGGGTCTTCCCTATTATGCCTTTGGCATCACGGCGGCGACATTAACCACAAAGCAAAGGGCGCTGGTAGCTACACCTGAAAAGGCGCTTTGCGACAAGATCGCTATGACCAGCGGAATCTCCTTACGCAGTATTCGCCAGGCAAGAGAATTCCTGTTGGAAGATCTTCGAATGGAGGAAAACGGATTGAAAACGTTGCGTACGGAAGAAATAGACGCTTGGGTCACTAAAGCACCAAAAAGCGCTAGTCTTAGCATGTTAATAAAAACCCTGCATCAGTTATGATTAAAGAATGTTTGGATGAATATAGACCTGGAGATAAGCAAGAAGCGGAGCACGCTCGACGGGAAATCATGCAGGAGGTTGCACTCGCCGGCTTGCAACGAAGCGGTTTTTTTGAAGTGGCGGCCTTTTATGGGGGAACAGCACTGCGAATTTTTCACAAGCTGAACCGGTTTTCTGAACTGGATTTTTCTCTGTTAAAAGCAAATTCAAACTTTTCCCTGGAACCTTATCTGAAAGGTATTATAACCGAATTTGCAGCGGCAGGCATGGAAATTAGCGTAAAGGAAAACAAAAAGACTGCCCAGACAAACGTTAATTCCGCTTTTTTAAAGTCTGAAACAATCTGGAAGGAATTGACACTAGAAGGTGCCATTCCTCAACTGGGACTTAACCAAACACCTGCCATTAAGATCAAGTTGGAAGTGGATCGTCAGCCCCCATTAGGATTTGAAACGGAAGAAAAACTGTTGCTTCGGCCTTTTTCGTTTTATGTCAAATGCTTCACGCTACCTGACCTGTTTGCAGGCAAGATGCATGCGCTCTTATTCCGCAAATGGGGCAACAGGGTTAAAGGACGCGACTGGTATGATATGGAATGGTATATTAAAAAAAAATTTCCCCTGCATCTAGAACATTTTCGGCTCAGGGCTGAAGACAGTCAAGACTGGATAAAGACCACCCTATCCAAAGACGAGTTCCGGCAACTCTTAAACCAACGGATTGACACGATTTCCTTTGATTCGATGCGAAATGATATTGTTCGCTTTATCCCTGATGCCAGTGTGCTGAAGATATGGTCACCAGCTTATTTTAAAGACCTGGCAAAACATATCAACATTCGATAGTGGTAGTGACTCTGGAGGATGAACTCCTTCGTCTTATTGTCTATTGTACAGGACAGGATAGATAATAGAATGACAAGGACAAAGAGAACTTTGGTCATTTGTTTACTGACAGATGCCAATTCTGCCAGTTTTTAGTCGCATCCCAAGGTCGGTTTACTTCAAAGCTTAGCGGCTTCTACAAATTATTTTTGTTTGATCATCGCTGTAATAGCCCCTGCCGTCAAGCATCCACCAAAAAATGCCATTAAAATTATCATTTGTAACTCATTTTTACTGTAATCCTTGGAGTTTATGACTATAGCATTATTCTTTTCAATTTGGAATATATGCGTATTGTAATCACCTGTGCTTGACCTATAAAACACTTTGATCCAATCATCCTTTTTTATTTTTGAGAGAAGAAAATTACAAGTATTAATACCCCTGTCGACAGCAAATATTTCATCTGAGTTATCGAGCTCAATAATAAACACCGTTTTATATTTAGTCAGCTTAAAAGTAGCCTCCTTAATGCTTCGAATGTCTGCTTGTGTCACCCTGCCAACAAGTGTGTTGGACTTAGAAATATCAATATTGGTGTCTTTCATCAGTCCCCAAATTGATCTTGTTATCAACAATGTTCCGAGTATCAATAATATGGCAATGTCGGTCGTTCCTAATCTCATAGCAGTTGAGCTTTTGGCCTAAGGCATCAAATTTAAGAGTGCTCCATTTAAAGATATGCCTGCAGCATTCATCCTGCAAATTCCTTCTTGTCTGCAAAAGCCTGCAATGTTGACCACTTCGCACCGGTTGAATAATGGTAATGCACCCTTAGGTCTTTTTCTTAGCGATGTCATCACAAGCTGTGATGACATCGCCTCCCATTCGTGTTTTTCAAGGCGAAACATAAAATCTTCCGGAAAGCTCTCCGAATTTCGCTTAATTGCCTGGTTCAGTACCCTTGTCTCAACTTCATAAAATTTCGCCAGGTCGAAGTCAAGCATGACCCTGTGATCCCGCACCCCCACTAATTTTTTATAGAATCGCAATTACTTGCATTTATGTGTTTTCAACATTATTCAAGATGACCTGGACAGGCTAATCGTTCCTTATCGCGTTTGCTCTAGTTTGTCTCGCAGTGCACCCATATCATCAATCACTTTTTTGTCCAAAATCTTTGCATAGTGCTGCGTGGTACGCAGATTTTTATGTCCGAGGAGCTTTGAGACTGTTTCGATAGGCACCCCGTTGCTGAGAGTGACCGTTGTAGCAAAAGTGTGACGGGCAATGTGGAAGGTGAAGTTCTTTTGGATTCCGCAGGCATCTGCAATCTCTTTCAGGTAAGAGTTCATCTTCTGGTTGCTAAGCACTGGTAGCAGCCTTCCGTTCGCCACACACTGCGGATGGTCCATGTACTTCTCCATCAACTCGAGCGTCGTTGGCAGTAGCGGTATTCTTGAAGGGGTTTCTGTTTTCTGCCTGCTGGTAAAGAGCCATTTGCCTCCATCAACGCCGATGCCGACCTCCGAGCGATTCAGTTTCTTTACATCTGCATACGCAAGACCAGTATAGCAGCAGAATACAAATATGTCCCTTACCAGCGCAAGCCTCTCTATGTCAAAATGCTTGTTTCTAATTATCTGGAGCTCTGTTGCCGTCAGTGCGCAACGGTCCACTTCGCGTTTGGCCATTTTGAATCCGGCAAAAGGATCTTTCTGCAGCCAGCCATTCTTGACACACTTGTTGACAATTTTTCTAAAGTTGGCTATGTACTTGATCGAGCTGTTATGCCCACACTTTCTAACACTACGAAGCCAGAAGTCATAGTCAGACATAAATTCGAAATCCAGCCGGCTGATTTCAAAGTCATCTGATTTATACTTCCATTTGATGAATGTAGCTGTGTGTTGCAAAGACGTTTTGTATCTCTGAAGTGTACCTGCAGCAAATTCATTGCCCACAAGCGCTGCCATCTGCTTGTTGTGTTCTGTGAAAACTTCAAGCACCGTTTTAGACTTTTCCTGGTGACCTGTGAGGAGGTTCTTGATTGCAACAGCAGTAACATCCTTATGACCTTCGACAAGAGCTAATCTTGCTTCAAAGGCCTTTGATCGAAATGCATTCAGATGATTGTTTAACTCCTTAATGTCATCTGTTCGCCCAATAGCCCGTTCGGCTTTCCTATCCCAAACTTGAGGATCGCACTTCCGGGAGGTGCAGAGTTCTGTTTCATTACCATCTATAGTGATCCGCAAATAGACGGGCATCGAACCTGACACATAGTTTTTTTGCTTTCTTAGATGAAATACAAGGCTAAGACTTTTGCCTAACATACACTTGTTTTAAAGGTGATGAAAATAGAATCTTAGCTACCCTTCGACAAGACATGTTCAAAGACTAAACAGCTTCATTACCAACGGGTTGGAAATGAATTCCGGAGTCTTTCTTTAAGGGTTCCGAACTCCGGAATTACTTCCCAAAAGAATGAGCGTTTTTGAGTTT
>JBGTIL010000420.1:0-2111 GCA_041745695.1 Chitinophagaceae bacterium
GAGGCATACCTGGAGATGCTAAAACGCGACGATATTGATGCCGTGATCATTTCTACACCCTGGGAATGGCATACGCCTATGGCTGTAGCTTCGATGAAAGCCGGTAAATTTACAGGGGTTGAAGTATCAGCGGCCAATACAGTTGAAGAATGCTGGGATTTAGTCAATATATCCGAAGAAACCGGCAGCCACTGCATGATACTGGAAAATGTTTGTTACCGCCGGGATGTAATGGCTGTATTAAATATGGCCAGAAAAAACATGTTTGGTGAATTAACGCACTGCCAGTGCGGCTACCAGCACGATTTGAGGTTTGTAAAATTTGAGCCCGGGGCCGAATTTGGCGAAAAAGGCGTCCACGAAGCACGCTGGCGCACCGCACATTCCGTTAAGCGTAACGGCGACTTATATCCAACCCATGGTATAGGCCCTATTGCCAACTGCCTTAACATTAACCGCGGCAACCGTTTTGTATCATTAGCTTCTATGGCGACAAAATCCAGGGGTTTGCATAATTATGTAGTACAAAAAGGTGGCAAAGACCATCCGAACGCAAAAGTTGAGTTTAAATTAGGCGATGTAGTTTCTACGCTGATAAATACCTCAAACGGTGAAACCATATTGGTTACACACGATACAAATTCTCCACGCCCTTACTCATTGGGTTTTAGGGTACAGGGTACCAGGGGCATTTGGATGGATGATGGACACCAGATACATATTGACGGTTTAAGCAAGGAGCATGAATGGGAGCAGGCTGATAAATTTTTGAAAGAATACGACCATCCGTTATGGAAAAAATATGGAAACGATGCAACCGGCGCCGGGCATGGCGGAATGGATTTTTTTGTGCTGAATGCATTTGTTGAATCGGTTAAAAGAAAATTGCCGCCGCCGATTGATGTGTATGATGCCGCCGCCTGGAGTGTGGTCACGCCGCTATCGGAAATGTCTATAGCTGGAGGAGGCGCTTTGCAGCAGTTCCCGGATTTTACCCGGGGCAGGTGGATAAACCGCAAACCTGTGTTTGCGTTTGATGATGCGTATTAGATTAAGTTTTTGAAACGATAGGGGGATGTTTCTTTCTAAAGCGACTAATACATTCGTTTTAAATAGTAATCTACATTTAATAAACCCGGTTGCAAAGTTCGATAGCGATAAAAAGCAGCCCAAAAATTTTTTTCGCAACTTTGTTATGTAATACTGCTACAAAAGATACCATACCATGAAAAAGCCAATCTTAGGTAAACAGACATTCCTCAAAGAGAACACAAACAGGGCCTTATCATTTGAGAAATATATTAAGGAGGTGTATGATAGAAATGTTGATGAAAAGCCGCTTTATACCGGGCGGTATTTTGTAATCCTCAAAGAAGGTGTCAAAAGTTTTTCTAAAACCCAAAAATTTTTTAAATCAGACTTAGGGCTTAAGATTGCCCATTCTAAAGATTTCAAATCAAAACCATTTGACGAAACGCAAATTGAAGGGGCAGACGCTTTGATTTATGACGACTTGCGGATTGCCCTGATCGGTTGTGAAGAAGAACAAATGCAGCTTTTGGAATCTGCTGATTCGGATGTTATTATTGAGCCCGAAAAAGTGGTTTATGTGCCAGATGAAGCGCCCGCCACGCTAAATATGCCATCAACCTGGGGCATCAGCATCACCCAAACTATCTGCTCTCAATATACCGGTATGGATGTAAAAGTTGCCGTTCTTGATACCGGGTTTGACGTTAACCATCCCGACTTTAGTGGCAGGAACATCACCACAAATTCGTTTGTTCCGGATGAGGCCATTGATGATTTGCACGGGCACGGAACCCATTGTATTGGCACTGCCTGTGGCAACACTGATCTAAACGGAAAACGATATGGCGTTGCAAAAGACTCTTTAATTTATGCGGGCAAGGTATTGAGCAACCAGGGAAGCGGTGCACAGGCATGGATATTAAATGGTATTACCTGGGCCGCAAACAATGGCTGCAAAGTTATTTCAATGTCATTAGGCTCAAGGGTTTTCCCGGGCCAGAGTTATGACCTTGCCTACGAGCGGGCAGCACAGTTTGCATTATCAAAAGGAACGGTTGTTGTTGCGGCTGCCGGAAACG
>JBGTIL010000421.1:0-26284 GCA_041745695.1 Chitinophagaceae bacterium
GTAATTTCACCCTGTCGTTACAGGCACTGCCACCTATTTTTAAAAACAAATCCTGCGTAACGGCAGCTGATGTAGACCGCGACGGCGACAAGGACCTTTTCGTTGGAAACCTCGCGGAGGCCCACGCTTATGGCATTCCTCAAACATCTTATCTGCTGTTAAATAACGGCAAAGGACTGTTTTCTATCGCACCCCAGTCTGTTATGCCGTTAACCTCCATTGGAATGGTAACTGCAGCCAGGTTCGCTGATGTAGACACGAACGGTTGGGAAGACCTGGTAGTAGGAGGAGAGTGGATGCCGCTGACTATTTTCCTTAATAATAAAGGCAGCTTTACAAGAACCGTTGTACCCAACTCAACCGGTTGGTGGCAAACCATTTTTATTGACGACGTGAACAAAGACGGCAGCCTCGATTTTCTTGCCGGCAACTGGGGATGGAACAACAAGCTGTGGAGCGGAAAAGACGGCCCGGTCAGTCTCTATGTGTCTGATTATGACAAGAACGGGCAAACTGACCAGTTGCTGTCGTACCAGGCTAACGGTAAAGAGTACCCGTTTTTAGCCAAGGACGAAGTAGAACGCAGTTTGCCCCTGCTCAAAAAACACTATCTGTTGTACGCGGAATATGCAGGCGTTGTAATGAAAGATGTGTTTTATGGTTGGATAGACACGATTAAACCTTTGCGTGCCGAGCGGCTGGGGTCTGCTGTATGCTATGGCAATGGCAAGGGTAATTTCACGATAACCGATCTTCCTGCCGACCTGCAACTGGCACCCATTTTTACTTTCGAAAAGATGGTATTCAACCTGGGTGACGAAAACCTTTATTTGAGCGGCGGTAATTTTTTTGATGTTATTCCTTATGAAGGTCGCTATGATGCGCAGTCACTGGCTGTCTTTGGTATCAACCGGAGCCGCCGACTTCGGGTGATTCCGCAACCAGGGCTTACTGCAACAAAGGGGCAGGTCAGGGACATTAAATGGATCAACAAAAGGACAGGTGCAGCTCACCTCGCAGTAGCACGGAACAATGAAGAACTTCTCTTTCTTCGAAAGAAGTAAATGAATGTACCAGTAGAAGCCCCGATTTTCGCGGATCATGTACCGGTCAATCCGGGTACGATGGCCTCGACCAATACCTCGTCTGAAACCACCATTCGGCCGTACATTTAGGCAGGCTGGCGTAGTACCTTTTCGCACGTAGGCTGAATGAACTTTCGTTGGATAAACCGGATTCATGAAATTATTTACACGGTATAGCTTGCTTCTTTTACTGGTGTCGTTTACCGGATGCGGCAAAAAATCTTCATCGGATCCGATTCCGGTGCAGGTGGTTCCAGCCGAACTTATTTTGCAGTCGTGGATGGTGGGAGATCAAAGCTCACAGGTTAGTAACAATAGTGTACCGGTAACAGCTCCTATCAGACTAAACTTCTCCGCCCCGATTAACCGCTCCTCGGTGGCATCCAATATCATTATCGCCAATGCTGCCGGAACGGCCATTAGCTACGATATCTCCTATGAAAGGAGTGACAGTACGGCTGTGCTGCGTCCGGCTGCCCCGTTTGCTTTTTTGAACAGGTATAAAGTAAATCTTTTAAAGGGCTTAAGAAGTACTGCCGGCGCGCAGCTCACTACTGTTACCGAACTGGCGCTCTATACTGCTCTGGATGGCAGTGATAAATTCCCAAGAATTCCGGAGGCGGAACTGCTCACGCTCGTGCAGAAACAAACCTTTACCTACTTCTGGGACTTTGCTCATCCTGTAAGCGGACTCGCAAGAGAACGCAATACTTCAGGCGATGTTGTAACCTCTGGTGGCAGCGGATTCGGAGTGATGTCGATCATTGCAGGTATACACAGACAGTTTATTACACGTGCCCAGGGACTGCAACGGTTGCAGAAAATTGTAGATTTCCTGGGTACCAAGGCTCAAAGATTTCATGGTGCTTACCCACACTGGCTGAACGGAGCTACCGGCACTGTAATACCCTTCAGCACTAATGATGATGGTGCCGACCTTGTAGAAACCTCCTATCTTATCCAGGGGCTGCTAACGGCGCGGCAGTATTTCAGCGGGACGGATCCTGCGGAAGTAGCCCTGCGAAATGCAATCAATGTTATTTGGAAAGGGGTGGAGTGGAACTGGTTTAGGAAGGGTTCCGAGAATGTGTTGTACTGGCATTGGAGTCCGGGAAAAGCCTGGGTGATGAACCATCCCATACGCGGATGGAACGAAGCCCTGATCACTTATGTGCTGGCAGCTTCTTCACCAGATTTCAGCATCCCTAAAATAGTTTATGATGCAGGCTGGGCCCGCGACGGAGCCATCAAAAACGGTGCTTCGTACTATGGTGTCCAGCTTCCGCTCGGTCCTGCCAACGGGGGCCCGTTGTTCTTCGCACATTATTCATTTTTGGGCATCAATCCCAATGCCCTCAGGGATGCCTATGCCGATTACAGTGCACAAAACAAAGCCCACACGCTCATCAATCACAAATATGCTGTGGCCAACCCGAAAGGATGGGTGGGCTATAGTGATTCGAGCTGGGGACTAACCGCAAGCGACAATCAGCAGGGATATAGTGCACACGAACCGAACAACGACCTTGGCGTCATTTCTCCCACAGCAGCACTTTCATCTTTTCCTTACACACCCGTGGAGTCTATGAAGTCACTGAACTTCTTTTATTATAAGCTGGGTGATCGCATCTGGAAAGAATATGGGTTCGTTGATGCCTTCAATTTAACCACTCCCTGGTTTGCTTCAAGCTTTCTGGCTATAGACCAGGGACCAATTATTATCATGATAGAAAATCATAGGTCGGGGCTTTTGTGGGACTTGTTTATGAGTTGTCCGGAAATAAAAACAGGCTTGCGCGGGCTTGGCTTCACCAGTCCTCATCTTTGATGCAGCTGGTATAAAAACGCTGGACCCCGACGAGCAATGCAATCACCTTCATATTTATAACATTGAAAAAACTAATTGCCGGTTTGCTTTTTCTTTGCCTTCTCAGTGTTGAGGCAACCTCACAAAGTAATGCTGTATTTGATGCCAAGGCCAGGCCGCGTAACCTGAGTGATACCGCTCTCGTGGAATTGATACAAAGACAGACGTTCAAATACTTCTGGGACTTTGCCCATCCGGTGAGCGGCATGTCGAGGGAGCGCAGCAATGTAGCATTTGATTATGGCGACGAAGTAGTCACAACCGGGGGAACAGGCTTTGGGGTAATGTCTATCATTGTAGCTGCACACAGGGGATGGATAACACGCGATACAGCTGCCAAACACCTGCTCAAGCTGGTAAAGTTCTTATGGAAGGCTGATGCCTATCACGGTGTGTTCCCACACTGGATGGACGGTGCTACCGGCAAAACAATCCGGTTTGGACGAAAGGACGACGGAGGCGACCTGGTAGAAACTTCGTTTCTGATGCAGGGACTTCTTTGCGTGCGGCAATACTTCAACCAGAACAACGATACAGAGCGGGCACTCCGTGACCGCATCAACTGGATGTGGAGCGAAATAGAGTGGAACTGGTATACCAAAGGCGGGGAGGAAGTACTCTACTGGCACTGGAGCCCAAACAACGGGTGGGTGATGAATTTTCCGCTGCGTGGTTATAACGAAACGCTGATCACCTACATTCTTGCAGCGTCCTCTCAGCGATACCCTATCAGCGATGTTGCCTACCACCGGGGCTGGGCACAAAGCAATTTCTTCAAGAATGGTAAATCATTTTACGGTCATACATTACCGTTGGGATTCGATTATGGCGGACCTCTTTTCTTTGCACACTATTCTTTTGTTGGCCTTGATCCGCGCGGACTCAAAGACAACTACGCAGACTACTGGGAACAAAATAAAACCCACACGCTGATTAACAGAGCTTACGTCATCGCCAACCCAAAAAAGTACACCGGTTACGGACCCCAGAGCTGGGGACTTACAGCGAGTGACAGCCATGTAGGGTATGCTGCTCATTCACCCACCGAAGACCTCGGTGTTATCTCACCTACCGCAGCGCTCTCTTCATTTCCTTACACTCCGGAATACTCTATGCAGGCACTCAAATATTTCTATAACAACATGGGTGATAAATTATGGAGCCAATACGGTTTTTATGATGCTTTCAGCGAGTCGAAATCCTGGTACGCCAACTCGCACCTGGCGATCGATCAGGGGCCTATCGTGGTGATGATTGAAAACTACCGTACCGGGCTTTTGTGGAATCTGTTTATGAGCTGCGAAGAAATCCAGGGTGGACTAAAAAAGCTTCGTTTTACAAGTCCGCACCTGAAAAAATAAAACATCAACAACGGTCATGCTAAGGATTAGGCTGGGAGTGCAGGCGCAGGAAAGATCGTAAATTGTCAAAACATCAGTTATTAAAAGCAAAGCATTGTGACGATGAAAAGGATACTTTCAGCTTCACCCCGGCACCTGGAAAAAACACTCTTGTTTTTAAGGATTGCCATTGGTTTGATGACTGCCTATCACGGACTGGAGGTGTTTAATCCGGAGAAAATGGCGGGTTATGCTGTTTGGGACTCATTTAACCATTTCAGCGCGCCGCTTCTTCCGGTTTATGTGGGTAAGAGCGCAGAACTCCTTGTCGGTATTTTACTGATGGCTGGTTTACTCACCCGTGCAGCGGCAATCATACTCATTGGGACCATGAGTTACATTGTGTTTTTTATTGGACAGGGGAGGGTTTGGTACGAAGAACAGCATCCTTTCTTATTCCTGCTTTTTGGAGTGTTATTTTTATTTAGCGGTGGTGGTAGATGGAGTGTCGATCATGTGCTCTTCGACAGATCCAATTTAAATTTCAAATCTTGAACGGGATTCAATTGAGAAGTAGATCAAAGACGATATCATTTTTTGCTTCAGTGGTGCTGTGCATGATGGTCGGGATGTGGCCGGGTGAAGCCCGTGCTCAGAAGGCAGTTGCCACCTATTGTAATCCGCTCAATATAGACTATGGGTACACACCGATACCCAACTTCAGCGAATGGGGTCGACACCGCGCCACCGCTGACCCGGTGATCGTTACCTACAAAAATGAGTACTACCTGTTTTCCACCAACCAGTGGGGCTATTGGTGGAGCGCCGACATGCTGCACTGGACCTTTATTGCTAAAAAATTTTTAAGACCCTGGAACAGCGGTTATGATGAGTTGTGCGCGCCTGCTGTCGGTATCATCGGAGACACGATGCTGGTGTTCGGTTCCACCTACACCAAACAATTTACTATCTGGATGAGCACAGATCCAAAGGGAAATGTTTGGAAACCACTGGTTGACTCTTTCGAAATTGGTGGATGGGATCCCAGCTTTTTCACCAACGACGACGGGCGCCTTTACATGTACAACGGGAGCAGCAACCGGTACCCGATGTATGGAATTGAGCTGAACAGAAAAACCCTCCAGCCCATCGGCACACGCCAGGAAATGTACGTGCTGGAACCCTGGCGGTACGGTTGGCAGCGATTTGGTGAACACATGGATAATACTTTTCTGGATCCTTTTATTGAAGGCTCCCATCTTACCAGGTACAAAAACAAATACTACCTCCAATATGGTGCTCCCGGCACTGAGTTTAGCGGCTATGCCGATGGACTGCTGGTAGGCGAAACTCCTCTCGGACCGTTTACGCCAGTATCAGATCCCCTCAGTTTTAAGTTGGGCGGGTACGTGCGTGGGGCAGGACATGGGGCTACCTTCCAGGATAAGTTCGGCAGCTACTGGCATGTGTCAACCACGGTATTGTCTGTCAAGAATACGTTTGAACGACGCCTCGGAATTTGGCCCACGGGCTTCGATAAAGATGATGTGATGTGGTGCAATACAACGTTTGGCGACTATCCTCATTATATACCGGATGGACGCTTCAAAAATGTTCCTTACGAAACTGGGGGTCGGTCATCTTACTTCACGGGGTGGATGCTCTTGAATTACAACAAGCCTGTGCAGGTATCATCAACCCTTGGAGGTTATCTGCCAAACAATGCTGTAGACGAGCTCATGAAAACCTACTGGAGTGCGGCTACCGGGAACAAGGGCGAGTGGATACAAACCGACCTTGGAAACCTCTCTACCGTGAATGCGGTACAAATTAATTATGCCGACCAGGATGTTGCTACCGACCGCCTGGGTAAGCGTCCGGGACAATACCACCAATACAGGCTGTGGCATTCAACCGACGGCAAAAAATGGCAGCTGCTGAAAGACAAAAGCTCGAATCGAACAGACGTGCCTCATGATTATATCGAATTACCAAAACCATTACAGACACGTTACATAAAATTGGAAAACGTGCACATGCCCACCGGTAAATTTGCGCTAAGTGGATTCCGCGTATTTGGAAACGGAAATGGCTCCCTTCCCGACACCGTAAACCAGTTCATCGTACTACGGACAGAAAAAGACAAGCGAAGCGCATTCATCAAATGGAGTCCGGTTGACAATGCTTTCGCCTACAACATTTATTATGGCACCCACCCCGATAAGCTATATACGAGTATCATGGTGCACAGCAATAACGAGTATTGGTTGAAGACGATGGACGCCAACAAAAACTACTTTTTTACCATCGAAGCCGTAAATGAAAACGGTATATCAGCGCGCACCAATGTAAGAAAAGTGGAATAGCAGAAAAACTCAATGCCCTTGCGCTCTTTTGATTTGTGTGATAAATAAAATAACTATGGTCTATAAATTTCTCCTAGGTGCGTTGCTTCTGGCTGTCTTGAATACTTCGGCTCAGGAAAGCAGTCCCGCGAAAATGAATGTCTTTGTAACAGCTTTGATGAAGCAGATGACACTGGACGAAAAGATCGGGCAGCTCAATCTTCCGGGTGCCGGCGATATCACCACAGGGCAGGCCTCGAGTTCAGATATCGCTAAAAAAATCACCGAGGGTAAGGTTGGAGGCCTGTTTAATATTAAGGGTGTTGAAAAGATCCGGGCTGTGCAAACCATTGCAGTAGAAAAGAGCAGGCTTAAAATTCCACTGCTGTTCGGAATGGATGTGATCCATGGATACGAAACCGTTTTTCCAATCCCACTCGGCATAGCCTGCACCTGGAATATGACAGCCATCGAGCGAAGCGCAAGGATAGCTGCTATTGAGGCAAGTGCAGATGGTATCTGCTGGACTTTTTCACCCATGGTAGACATTTCCCGCGATCCGCGCTGGGGGCGTATCTCAGAGGGAAGCGGCGAGGACGCTTACCTGGGGTCAAGAATTGCTCACGCCATGGTGAAGGGTTACCAGGGCAAGGATCTGTCGCGCAAAGACAATATTATGTCCTGTGTAAAACACTACGCCCTGTACGGTGCCGCAGAGGCCGGACGCGATTATGGTACTACCGACATGAGCCGAAACCGCATGTACAATGAATATTTTCCTCCGTACAAAGCTGCTGTCGATGCCGGGGTTGGCAGTGTGATGGCATCCTTCAATGAAGTGGATGGCATACCCGCAACAGGAAACAAATGGCTGATGACCGAAGTACTCCGGCGTCAGTGGGGCTTTCAGGGTTTCGTGGTTACAGACTATACCGGCATTAACGAAATGGTTGATCATGGAATAGGAGATCTTCAGACCGCTGCTGCCCTTGCTCTTAATGCAGGCATCGACATGGATATGGTAGGCGAGGGACTACTTACCACTTTAAAAAAATCACTTGCCGGGAAAAAGATCACCCTCCAGCAAATCGATGCGGCCTGCCGCCGCGTGCTTGAAGCAAAATACAAGCTGGGACTTTTTGCCGATCCCTATAAGTACTGTGATTTGCAGAGAGCAAAAACGGATATTTTCACTCCGGCTCACCGTAAGGAAGCACGCGCCATTGCGGCAGAGAGTTTTGTGCTGCTGAAGAACAGTGGCAATGTATTGCCCATTAAAAAGCAAGGCACTATTGCATTGGTTGGTCCGCTTGCAGACACCAAAGAGAATATGCCAGGTACCTGGAGTGTGGCGGCAGTTAGTGCTAACGCAATCTCATTACGCGCCGGGCTAGAGACTGCCGTTGGCAACAGTGCCAGAATTGTTTATGCCAAGGGCGCCAATCTTGATGAAGATTCACTGATCGAACAGCGGGCAGGCATGTTTGGCAAGGGCATTAACCGCGACAAGCGTACAGCCGACCAATTGTTACAAGAGGCTGTTGCAGCCGCAGCAGGTGCAGATGTTATCGTAGCTGCGGTTGGAGAGCTCGCGGAAATGAGTGGTGAAAGCAGCAGCCGCACTAACATAGAGATACCCGAAACACAACAGGCCCTGCTGCGCGCGCTGCTCAAAACAGGCAAGCCTCTAGTGCTTGTGCTTTTTACGGGAAGACCCCTGGCCCTGAAATGGGAAAGTGAACATATACCCGCCATACTTAATGTTTGGTTTGGTGGTTCAGAGGCAGGAAGTGCTATTGCCGATGTGCTGTTTGGAGAGGTGAATCCTTCAGGCAAACTCACTGCAACCTTTCCGCAGAACGTTGGACAGGTGCCGCTTTTCTATAATCATAAAAACACGGGAAGACCACTCGCTGCGGGCAAGTGGTTTGAGAAATTCCGGTCTAATTACCTGGATGTATCTAACGACCCTCTGTATCCTTTCGGTTTCGGATTGAGTTATACCAGTTTTAATTACAGCGACATCACGCTCAGTAGTCCGTCACTCGGCGTGTCGGGATCAATTACTGCATCTGTTACCGTTACTAACGCAGGTGCAGCAGATGGTGAGGAAGTGGTACAGCTTTATATCCGCGATCTTGTTGGCAGTATTACCAGGCCGGTGAAGGAACTAAAGGGATTCGAGAAGATTTTTATAAAGAAAGGAGAAAGTAAGAAAGTAAATTTTACACTAACGGTTGCAGATCTTAAATTCTATAATGCTGACCTGAAATTTATCGCGGAAAAGGGAGACTTTAAACTATTCATAGGGGGCAATAGCAGGGATGTGAAAGAAGCTAATTTCAAATTGCTCTGACCGCGGTTTACTGTAACGAATTAGCAGTTGAGGAGTTTATGCGTCACAGATCGAAAAATGCTATCGAGTGATTAATCTTTAATTTAATTTATTCTCATGCGTTATGTTATAAGTATAATTATTGTTTTGATATGGAGCTTCTCATTTTACGGCAGTTGTTCTAAAGGCGGAAAGGACGAAGGTCCTGCAACGCCAACGCTTCCGGTAGTGCAGCCCGGTGCCAGCATTTCGTACTGGACCACCAGTAACGACGGGTCGGTATTATTGGCACAGGGTACGGCGCCGGTATCTTTCAGTACAGGCGCATCTAGCCCGCAAACCATTGACGTGGACACAACGCAAACCTTTCAAACCATTGACGGCTTTGGCTACACGCTGACAAGTGGCAGTGCCACCGTGATCAACAGCCTGGAACGTGAAGCAAAAATGCAGTTGCTGAAAGAACTGTTTGGCACAGGTGGCGACGGCATAGCGGTTTCCTACTTGAGAGTCAGTATCGGTGCCTCCGACCTGAGTGCCTCTGTGTACACCTATGATGACGTTGCGCCAGGAGAGACTGATACTTCGTTGACAAAATTTTCTCTTCAGCCTGACCGCGAACATGTAATCCCGCTTCTAAAGGAAATTCTTGCAATAAATCCGGCTATCAAACTACTTGGTTCTCCATGGACGCCGCCCGTATGGATGAAAGACAATGGTAAGTCGGTAGGCGGAAGTCTTATACCAAAATACTTTCCGGTATATGCCCAATACTTTGTAAAATACATACAACAGATGAAGGCTGAAGGCATTGTTATTGATGCCATCACGCCACAGAATGAGCCGCTGCATCCAGGCAATAATCCCAGCCTGCTGATGCTCGCGGCAGACCAGGCAACGTTCATCAGGGATCACCTGGGTCCTGCATTCACCAACGCAGGCATCAAAACAAAAATCATCACTTACGATCATAATTGCGACCGGCCCGACTACCCCCTTTCGATTTTAGCCGACGCACGGGCAAGAAAGTATGTAGACGGATCAGCATTTCATTTGTATGCGGGAGACATCAGTGTGTTGTCGCAGGTTCACAATGCCTATCCCGACAAGCACGTGTATTTTACAGAGCAGTATACCGCTTCTAACAGCGCCTTCGGCGGCGACTTGAAATGGCATGTAAAAAACGTGCTGATCGGGTCTATGCGAAACTGGAGCCGCATAGCTCTTGAGTGGAATCTTGCCAATGATGCACAGTTCGGACCGCATACACCCGGCGGCTGCACCACCTGTAAGGGCGCACTTACAATCGGTCCGGGTGTTACACGCAATGTTGCCTACTATGTGATTGGGCATGCTTCCCGATTTGTACCGGCGGGTTCGGTTCGCATTGGCAGCACGCAGTCGGGTAACCTTTTTAATGTAGCATTTAAAACGCCGGCGGGAAACAAGGTGCTGATTGTTTTAAACGATGGCAGTGTCCCGGCTACCTTCAGTATTCGCTTCAACAATAAGCAGGCAACTACTGCGCTTTCTGCCGGTGGAGTAGGAAGTTTTGTGTGGCTGTGAGCCTGACCACCGTTGCATAAATGCAGACACAGCATCGCGTATGGAGGTATCTATTTATATTGCTGCAGTCACAAAACAAATCGATGCTGCGCATTGTTCCCCTGGGTTATTATCATTAATGACGTTGCTATGTTGCCCGTGATCAAACGCTCGCCCATTGTGCTTTGCTTCCTCTTGTTTTGGGCTGTTGATTGGATGCCTGTGCACGCAGCTGACAGCTTGTTGCTCTTTTCGCCTGATAAAAAAATACGGGTCAGCATCAGCTTGACAAACGGAATTCATTACGGTATTGACTTTATGGGTGAGCGCCTGTTGCAGCCTTCAGCAATCGACCTGTTTGTCGAAGACCGGCGTCCGCTGACAGCCGACCTTCGATCGAAAACTATAAAGAACAGATTCGCAGACAGGACAATCATCTCTCCGGTTCCTGAGAAAAGAATTGCTGTCCGGGATCACTATAACGAGCTTATCATCACCTTCCGGCAGCCCTACACACTCTACTTCCGCGCATACAATGATGGCGTGGCCTACAGGCTGCAAACCAGGTTTAATGATTCCATCATCATTACCGATGAAGTAGCGGAGTTCAATTTAAACAAGGGCGCACAGGTGCTGCTTCCTTTGTTGCAACCGCGTGAAGGAGTAGATCGTTTCCACACAAGTTTTGAAGAGTTGTATACCTCTGTAAGGGTTGATAGTCTTAAGCAAGACACGCTTGCATATACACCTGTATTAGCCGGCAATGACGATGCGCCAAAAGTAGCCATCACAGAGTCAGACCTTTACGATTATCCGGGGATGTTTCTCACAGGAAACGGAGGTGCCGGATTAAAAGGCGTTTTTGCACCCTACCCACTGGCTGAAACTATGACTGGCGGTGAGTTCCCACAACTGATCGTAAGTAAACGGGCTAAGTACATTGCCCGCTCGGAAGGCAGCAGGCTGTTGCCCTGGCGTGTGCTGATGATAGCTGCCGAAGATAAAGAACTACCCGGCAACGACCTGGTGTACCGGCTCGCCACGCCTCCAACGACAACCGATCACTCCTGGATCTCACCTGGTATTGGTACAGACGAATGGATCATCGGTATTAATCTATTCAACGTTTCATTTAAAAGCGGGGTGAATACCGCAACCTATAAATATTATATCGATTTTGCCAGGAGTTTCGGACTCGAACGGATCATGATGGATGCCGGGTGGAGCAATTATCAAGATCTTTTTGACATCAACCCGAACCTGAACATGGATACCATAAGTGCCTATGCCAAAGAAAACGGAATCAGGTTAAGTATGTGGACACTCTGTTCTACGCTTGACCGACAGCTTGATAGCGCGCTTGTACAATTCAGCAAATGGGGAGTAGATTTCATCATGACCGATTTTATGGACAGGGATGATCAGAAGATGGTCAAATTTTATCACCGGGTAGCAGCGGCATGTGCAAGCCGGAAGATCATGGTCATGTTTCATGGCGCCTTTCCGCCAAAGGGTTTCAACCGTACGTACCCGAATGCGGTTACAAGGGAAGCAGTGCTGGGATCTGAGTACAATATCTGGAGCAATAAGGTCACGCCCGGACACGATCTGACCCTTCCGTTTACCAGGATGCTTTCGGGACCGCTTGACTACGAACCTGGCATCTTAGACAACGCGACGAAAGAACAGTTCCGCGCCATTGGAAAGAAGGTGATGACCCAGGGAACGAGATGCCACCAGCTAGCCATGTTTGTTGTCTATGACAGTCCTGTACAGTTTTTCTCGGGTAATCCCTCACAGGCAATGTTGGAACCTCAGTTCATGGAGCTGCTCGGCACAATACCTACCACCTGGGATGAAACAAAAATACTGGAAGGCAAAGTGGGTAAGCACATTATTACTGCAAGAAAAAAAGGTGAAGAATGGTTCCTTGGAGGTATGACCGATTGGGAACCGCGCAACTTTTCGATCCCGCTCTCATTTCTAAGTGAAGGGCCTTATGAGGTAATCATGTGCATCGATGGGGTCAACGCCGACCAGTATCCGGCTGACTACGCTTTCAGAAATATTGTCGTAAAAAGCAGTGACACGGTGCCCGTCCGTATGAGTGCCGGCGGAGGGTTTGTTATGCGATTTAAGCCACAAAAACAGTAATGCGTTATTGCTTAAGATCTGCTGAATACCTTGCTGTATAAAGGTCAGTGCTGATGATGCATCTTGCCTATCACAAGCACATAATGACGAGCATGTACGAACCCAGGAGATATTCGATCCACAGCTTGCTCAAAGGCCCAAAAGGCAAATCAAAATTTCGGGATGGTTCGCTCCTGGACTGACGCTATCGTTCCAGTTTATGTTAGTAATGGCTGTGAACCACGACAATCGTGTACATGATTACCTCGGCCCAAATAATAAAGCCGTTTGCTCGATAGCCAGTACAGAGATCAATGAAAAAAACCCTCAATGAGGGTTTTGCAATCAGCTTTCCGGAAGGATGTCTTCAATCGCAACACTGCGATCATGTTTTCTACTTGCCTGTTTCTCTTTTGCTTTGTGCAGCATTTTTTGCAATGTGTCTACAACCTCCACCACTGCGTGTTCAAACATTTCACTGTTCTTTTTTACAAAATGGTCATTGCCCGGCACTTCAAGCCTGATCTCGCAGTAATTGTTCTGTTGTATATTATCGGACGCCTTGAACAGGGTAACATTTGCTCTTACTATTGAATCATTTGGATTCAGTTTGCCCAGCTTCTCTTGTATAAATGCCTCTAAATCGGTACTTGCTTTAAAGCCCAGAGATTGAATGATGATATCCATAAAGTGAATTTTTATAACGTTAACCATTATCGTACCATTTACCTGGTACGCACTTAATGAAATTAGAAAATCCCTGCTCCTCTTATTCGCAGGCGCGTCCCTGTTGCCAGACAAAAAGATTACCTCAAAGCCGCATGCGGCTGCCTCATTGCTTAAATAAGGAGCTAAGATCTACACTGCCAGCCAGGTGGTTTTGACACACGTCCAGGGCAATAGAACCGATGCTGTTGTTTCCAAACTGTAATTGCGTTTTTCTTATTTCCACTGCAGCCACTTCGAGGGCTTTGATGTGGTACACCCGGATGTTGCTTTTGCCGGCAAGCACCCGTGCAAACGCATGCAGGTAATGGTTTTCAGCTGCATCAATGTCTTCCTTTTTTAAAATGCGTAACTCCTCCGCCGCAGCTTCCATCTTTGCCGGCTCATCTGAAAGAAGTTGAGCCTCTGCAAGCGTATGAAATTCATCTCCAATCCGCAGGGCGAACACACTTAAAATTAAGCTGTCCAGCAGCTCGTAGGCATGCTCTGTAAGGGCTACGTCTTTAAAAGTGTAAAGCCCCTCGATGGCAGATAATAATAAGATGGGATTAATTGAAAGCGCTTCTGCTTTCGTTTTTACTAATTCTATAAATTCTTGCCCGTCCATAGGGATGCTGATGTTCTTTCAAATATAACGACGAGTGGATAATTCTTAATAAGTTGATAAAAACGGGGAGCTATTTGACCCGGAATTGTTTGTTTTATTTTTTTAAGTATTTTTATGCCTCACCAAAGAAAAGGAGGTATTCATGACATCTACAGAATATTCATGGACCCCTTTGGTTAGCATTGCCTAGCCAGGGTAAGCCATCAAAATATCTGAGAACGCTAACAACGTTCAGGGCCACTAAAGCTATTTAGTGGCTTTTTTTTGCGCCATGTCCGGGGGCTGTTGTGGGATCCTACAGTCGGGTTTAGTCTGCAAATATTTGTGTTCCGATACGCTCATCCCGCAAGGTCCCCCCCGTTACTCCCGCTTGTCAGCCGCTTACACCACAAGTGTAATTTGAAACGATGTTCATCACCAATCATTTTAGTTTTATACTTTCTCATGTGCATTTTATTGTGTACATTATCCAGGCTCCGTCTCTACGGGGCTTGCTTATTTAAACACCTTCCTGTGAGCATTTGGGTTTGTCCCTGTTCATTACAGGCAGGGTTATACCTTTGCCAAAACTGAGGGTTGAAGCACTTAAGGCAACTAGGAAAATATTTTTGGAAATATAAGGCGCGGCTTAGCATAGGAATCTTCTTTATCCTTATATCGAACTATTTCGGCGTACTGGCACCGCAGTTAACAGGGTTTATTCTCGATTACGTGCAACGCAGTCTGCAGTTGCCTGGTTACCGTCCGCGGAACAACATCGGCAATTACGATGTTCTTGTTCAGTATTTTATCAACTACATTACCAGCATAAACCTCACAGTAGCGAATGTAGTAGCTGTGTGTGGGATCACCATATTAGTGCTCGCATTGCTGCGGGGATTGTTCATGTTCTTCATGCGCCAGACCATCATTGTTATGAGCAGGCTCATTGAGTACGACCAGAAAAATGAGGTTTACGGGCACTACCAAAAACTCGATCTAAACTTTTATAAGCAGAATAGTATCGGCGATCTTATGAGCAGGATGTCGGAGGATGTGAGCCGGGTTCGGATGTTCACGGGTCCTGCTATCATGTATCTCTTCAACCTGGTGGCGCTTATATCGCTGACTGTATTTTTTATGTACAAGCGGAGCCCCGAGCTTACCTTTTACGTTCTGACTCCTTTGCCCATATTAGCCACAACCATTTATGTGGTTAATAGTATCATTCATAAAAAAAGCGAAAACCTGCAGGCTACGCTGGCCAGCCTCACTGTCAATGCCCAGCAATCTTACAGCGGCATCAGGGTGATAAAATCATTTGTGCAGGAAGGGGCGATGCTTGGCTTCTTTGCAGCCAATAGCGAGAAGTACCGCCGGGAGGCTACGCATCTTGCGAAAATAGAGTCTTTGTATTTTCCCGCAATGAGCCTTTTCATAGGGTTGAGCACGCTCCTCACTATCATGATCGGGGGTTTGCAATATATTAGCGGGGCACCTGATGTTGGACTGGACGTTATAGTAGAATTTGTTATATATATCAACATGCTTACTTTCCCTGTAAGTGCTATTGGCTGGACGGCAAGCATGATACAACGTGCTGCAGCTTCACAAAAAAGGCTAAACGACTTTCTACTTACAGTGCCTGCCATCCAGGATCCTGCAATCGCATCAGGTTCATTCGATTTTCGCGGCGGCGTTCGTTTTGACAATGTCAGCTTCGTGTATCCGAACACCGGCATTCATGCACTTAAAGATTTCACACTGGAAATAAAACCGGGTGAAAAGTGTGCTATCGTTGGGCGTACCGGAAGTGGTAAAACAACCGTGGTGCAACTAATTTTAAGAATGTACGATCCAACAGGCGGATCCGTGCTAATAGACGACACAGCGGTGAATGCTATTCCTCTTAACAAATTGCGCTCTGCCATCAGCTACGTGCCACAGGACGGTTTTTTGTTCAGTGATTCGATTGAGGAGAACATTGCCTTCGGCATGTCTAAACTCAGTGACGACGACACACTCACTGCCGCCATGAGTGCTGCTGTTCATAAAGACATCGCTTCCTTCCCGGCAGGATACAAAACACTGGTAGGTGAGCGTGGTGTTACTCTCAGTGGGGGGCAAAAGCAAAGAGTTTCTATTGCCCGTGCGCTTGCAAAAAACAGCGCACTACTCGTGCTCGATGATAGCCTCAGTGCAGTTGACTCAAAAACGGAGCGTGAGATTTTTAATAACATCCAGGAACACATGAAAGGACGCACAGTGATCCTGATTACCCATAAGATGACCGGCCTTAGCCAGTTTGACAAAATTGTGGTGCTGGACGAGGGAAGCAAAGTGGAAGAAGGTACACATGATGAATTGTTGAGGGCGGAAGGAATGTATTTTGAAATGTTTTTAAGACAAAAGGTGGAACATCCCGAATAGTCGCATTCGAATTTGGCCCTAATAAAAACTCGATTATATTTGTAAGGCTTACAACTACAAAACACTTTACTAACTGTAAAACGTCAAAACGTGGAGTACGAAAACAATGACAGGAAAATGGAAAGCATCTACAGTAAAAGGATTCGTGCCGGTAAGCGGCGAACGTATTTCTTTGATGTAAGAGCTACCCGTGCCAACGATTACTTCCTAACCATAACGGAGAGCCGAAAACGCTTTAACGATAATGGCTATGATAGACACAAAATTTTCTTGTACAAGGAAGACTTCAACAAATTTGTAAAAGCACTTGGTGAGGCTGTTGATTATGTGAAAACCGACCTGATGCCGGATTTCGATTTTGATGCTTTCAACCACGAAGATTCGCAAGACGGTTATGAAGGTGAAACGCCGGTTGCGCCAGCCCTGGAAGCTACTCTCGAAAAAGATGCTGTAGAACTAAATCCTGTAAGTATTGCACCCATTACTATCACAAGCAATGCCGCTGCCACAGACGAAGTGGACAAGTGGTAGTAGGAATTTTCAGATAAATAGTTAGTTTTGTTAAACCCCTGGAGACATGGGGTTTTTTTTAGAGTTATATCCAATCCAAATCCTTCGAAATGAACAAACCATTCCTAGCTTCAGGTCTGTTGGTGGCCGTCGTCATAACCTTGTTATCACTTTTCCACTCCTGCGCTCCATCTCTTCCTTTTCAAAAAGCTTTTTCAAAACAGGACCGTACCGACCTCGCTATTGAGCAGGAATTTGAAAGAACCAAAGACCTCAGCTCCGGTATTGTTCCGCGCGAGCGCCTGTTGGAGGCTGTCGCTTTTCGCGAAGCCAAACTGGCCGAGCCTGCACCTGTAACAGCCGTTTCGGTAACAGGAATCAATTGGCAGGAGCGGGGACCTAACAACGTTGGCGGACGTACCCGTGCGCTTATGTTCGACAAAGGGGATGCGGCTAACGGATATAAAAAAGTTTGGGCCGGCGGCGTAGGCGGAGGCTTGTGGTACACAAATGACATTACACTTGCCAGCCCGGTATGGAACAGGGTAAATGACCTGATGGAAAATCTCTCTATCAGTTGCCTGGCGCAACATCCCTCCAATAGTATGGAGATGTATGCAGGTACCGGTGAGGGTTGGTTCAATGCAGATGCCATCAAAGGTTTGGGAATCTGGAAAACCACTAATGGCGGCATCACCTGGACGCGGCTTGCAAGTACCTCAAATTTTGCATATGTAAACGACCTGTTGTTTGATAACGGGGGCAATCTCTATGCAGGGCTTCGGCAGAATAGCGCGAGCGATGCGAAAGGGATCCAAAAATCAACTGATGGAGGAACTACCTGGACAGAAGTATTAGGTACCGCTTCAGGCGGTATTTCCAACAGGGGAGCCGACCTTGAACTCGCCGCCAATGGCGACATCTATGCAAGCTTTGGACAATTCACCACCGGCGGTATTTACAGGTCTTCTTTCGCTATAAACGGCGCAGCCACCGGCAACGTTTCTACCTGGACCAATATTACACCGTCGGCTACAGGCACCATGCCTGCTCCCGCTAACGCCTGGTTCCGGATCAAACTGGCCACTGCCCCCTCCAACGCAAACATAGTTTATGCTTTGTTCCAGGGTTTTAATTCAAACGACTGCATTTCCATACAGCAATACAATAGCAGCACCAATACATGGGCAGTAAAAACCGTCCCCACTATTATCGATCAGGGTGCCAATTCGAATTTTACAAGAGGCCAGGCATGGTACGACCTGGTTGTAACCGTAGATCCTGCAAATGAAAATTCGCTGTACATAGCCGGTATTGATGGTCTTCGCTCAGACAATGGAGGCACCAGCTGGACGCAGATGACAACCTGGAGTCTTTTTGGAACAACCGGCTTTACTTCCGCGCAAAATATCCATGCCGACCATCACGTTGCTGTATATGCGCCTGGGTCTTCTGCAAGAGCCCTCTGGGGTACCGACGGAGGTATCTATTATACAACCAACGCAAACATAGCTTTGCCCGGAAAGCCGTCCTTTGCCGGCAAGAACACGGGCTACAACGTAACGCAATTTTATTCCTGTGCAATCCACCCCACTTTCCCAGATTATTTTTTGGCAGGCGCGCAGGATAATGGTACTCAAAAATATACCGCAACCGGGCTAAATAATACCACAGAAGTCAGTGGCGGCGATGGCGCTTTTTGTCATATAGACCAGGACAATGCTAATATTCAGATTACAGCACAGGTATACAATAATTATTTTGTTTCTACTAACGGCGGCGCCAGTTTCACCAGTCAGCAGTTTAATAACGAAGGTGGTTTCATTAATCCTTCCGACTACGATAACACAGGAAATCGTTTGTATGCAGGCGATACAGCAGGCAAGTATTTTCGTTGGGATGACCCGGCAACAGGTATTACAACGGCAAGCGTAAGCTGCAGTCAGTTTGGAACTGGACGCGTCACCCATGTTCTGGCTTCACCGGTGACACTTAACCGTGTATTTTTCGGATTGAATAACGGCTCTATTGTAATGGTTGACAATGCGCATAGCGGAGCTGCAGTCACAGGCACGGTTATTAAAACAGGCGCGGGTTCGGTTTCATCTATCGCCATCGACCCGGGCAGCGAAAACCACCTGCTTGTTACTTACAGTAATTACGGCGCTACCAGCATCTTCGAATCCTTCAATGCCCTGAGCGCCACACCCACCTGGACTTCCGTGGAAGGCAACCTGCCTGATATGCCGGTGTACTGGGCTATGTTCGACCCTCGTAATTCCGACTGGGCCCTTATCGCTACTGAAGTGGGCGTATGGTCTACCGACAACCTGGACCCCGTTGCCACTGACTGGGATCCCACCAACAGCGGTTTGGCAAATGTGCGTGTTGATATGTTACAGTACCGTGCCTCTGATAAAACCATTGCAGCAGCTACCCATGGCAGGGGATTATTTACGGCTGTGCTCCCAGCGTCTACCACACCCGACATCAATTTTGTTACAAGCGCTTCAACGGTTACGGAAATAACTACTGGTACTGCAGGCTGCAGAAACTTTACCGACCTGGTTGTGAATGTCTCCATCGCCAATCCGCCTACCGGCGCAGCAACGATTACCTATGCGGTTACTCCAGGTACCGCCGCATCAGGAGCAGACTACGAGCTGACAACCAACGGCAATTTTGCAGCCCCGTCTATGACCCATACTTTTCCTGACGGCCTTACAGCTTCACAGGCAATTACCATAAGAGTGTACAATGATGCGCAGGTGGAAACACCAGAGAGCTTTGTCATCTCCTACGTAATTTCCGGTGCCACCAATGCACTAGCTGGCTCTGGCGCGCAGACCCACACGGTTTCTATCAATGATAATGATATTTTACCTACTGGCGGCAGCACCACCGTCGCTGCTATCGGTGCTAACCAGGGAACTATCAACGGTGCCACGCCGTTCAGAAGCAATAAGCAAAAGCATCGGCTCCAGGCCCTCTTTACTAAAGCGGAATTCAATGCAGTAGGTATTTCTACCAGTTCTAACATCACTTCACTTGCGATTAATGTCGCAACTAAAAATAGCACCCGGGCCTACACCGGCTTTACGGTGGCCATGGCTAATTCAACGGCTACCGACTTGTCAGGAGGTTTTGTAGCAGCAACCTTCACTACGGTTTACACTGGGAATTTTACCACAATAGCTGGTAATAATACCATTTCTTTTTCTACTCCATTTGCATGGGATGGCACATCGAACATTGCCGTTCAATTTTGTTTTAGCAATGGTCCCGGGCCTAATGCGTTAGCGGATATAGTTTCGGCTACTGGTGCGCCCCTGGGGTCGGGAGTCCCTGCGAGTATTTACTCAGATCAAGCGGGTGAAGCTACAGCCGGTTGTTCGTTAAATGCGGCGTTTATTTCAGACTTAAGAACTGTGATCACCTTCACTGCCACGGTTCCCGCAACGCCTGTGGCAACCGCTCTCAATACCCTTCGAAATGAACACGTGGCAGGAAACACAGACCAGTTCTTTTACTCAGCCTCAGGAGCGCTGCTGGCAAGAATTAAAAACATCGGAACCCATAACTACGGATGTACTGAAGTGATGTTAGACAGGGCAGGTACCGGCACATCAGCTTTCTGGAATAATAACGCCGCCAACTTCCTGATGAACAAAACTTTCCAGGTATTGCCTACAACAAATAATACTTCCGGACAATATGAAATTACCCTGTATTATACAGATGCGGAAAAATTAGGATATGAGGCTGCAACCGGCCAGTCGTGGAGCACAGTTCAGTTGATAAAGGTGCCCAGCCAGATAAGTAATTATACCCCCACCACACCAAACCCAGATGGCGGAGGTGTGCAAATGGTTAGCCCAATCATTGGTACTATGGGCGCTTATCATACGCTCACACACACTTTCAGCACCGGATTTTCAGGCTTTGGTGTCGGGCGTCCAGGCTTCGTGCTGCCCGTTACCTTGTTACATTTCAAAGGCAAACCAGAGTCAGACGCTATTGTACTCGACTGGTCAACGAGTTCTGAATATGATGCGAAACAATTTGAAGTGCAAAAATCAAGCGATGGATTGGTTTTTTCGACCAGAGGTTTTGTAAACGCTGCGGGTAATAGCTCTGTGCAACAGTCCTATAGTTTCAGCGATAAACAAATGGGCGAAAACAACTACTACCGTCTCAAAATTTTTGACCATAACGGCAGCAGCAGTTTCAGTCAGGTTGTTTTGATTAAAAATCAGCTCATGACCCAGAAGGTGTGGGTGGTGAATAATCCATTCCAGGACTTCATCGATTTAAGGTTTGCCAAGAACAATCCACGTAAAACCGGAGTGGAGCTGATAGACGCGGCGGGGAACCTGGTTTTTCGCCGGAATTATACCTCAACAGGCGAGTTTCTGAGAGTTGATCTTTCGTCGGTCTCGCTCCCACCTGGCGCGTACATCCTTAGGGTGGAAGCAGCCAACACAAGGTTCACCAGCAAAGTGTTTAAGAAATAGGAATGATTCGACGAAAATGTCCTCTCAGGAGGGCATTTTTTGGGCCTCAAACCCAGGCTGTGCGCGGCATCAGAAGAACCTGTCCCGCAGGTTATTTTCCTCTTATTCGTAACTTAAATAGGTATAAATTGCAATCTATCAATTCTAAGTATGATCAAACTGCTACCCATTCGATTACTGACTGCTTTCTGTGTTCTAGCTGCTGTGGTTTTATTTTTTTTAGCCGACAATGCTTCGGTAATACCACCAACCCCACTCTCTAAACAGGACCGTATAGACCTGGCAATTGAACAGGAATATGCACTCACTAAAAATCCTTCAACCGGAACGGTGCCCCGGGAAAGATTAATACAGGCCCTGGAAGTACGCGACGATTTGCTTCGCCGCAGGTCTTCAGCCACCAGCAGGGCGGTTCCGGGCATCAACTGGACAGAGCGTGGTCCTAATAACATTGCAGGGCGTACCCGTGCATTGCTCTTCGATGCCAATGATGCAGCCAACGGCTATAAAAAAGTTTGGGCAGGGAGTGTTGGTGGTGGATTGTGGTATACGAATGACATCACAGCTACTGTTCCCTTGTGGAATAAGGTGGATGATTTAATGGACAACCTGGCGATCACAGCCATTGCGCAAAATCCTTTGAACGGACAGGAGTTGTATGCAGGTACCGGCGAAGGCTGGTTCAATTTCGATGCAATTAAAGGATTGGGTATATGGAAATCAGTCAACGGCGGCACTACCTGGACAAGGCTGGTGTCCACTGAAAACTTCGGATTCATCAACGACCTGCTGATCGATAAAAACGGGAAGCTCTATGCGTCTGTGAGGCCGCCGGCAGGCAGCGTGTTTAACGGTATACAAAAATCTGTTGACGGTGGTGCTTCCTGGACGCAGGTACTGGGAACGGGTGTTTTCGGCAGTTCCGCACGAGGTGGCGATCTTGAACTGGGAGCTACCGGCGATGTATATGCGAGTTTAGGAACTACCGGAAGTAATGGTGGTGTGTACCGCTCTGATTACGGAACCAACACGCTCAACACCGGCAATGCCGGAACCTGGGTTAATATCACGCCCGACTCTGCCGGAACCATTGCTACTCCTTCCGGCAAGTGGCACAGGATTGAGTTGGCTACTGCACCTTCTGACGCAAATATTATGTACGCTCTCTTCCAGGGTGCCAATCAAAACAACTGCACGTCCATACAGCAATACAACAAAGCAACTAATACATGGTCTGTAAAAACGGTACCTACGATCATTGACCAGGGATCAAATTCAAACTTTGCAAGGGGGCAGGCCTGGTACAATCTGATAGCAGCCGTGGACCCGCAAAATGCAGGTTCGCTGTACATCGGAGGCATTGACGCGCTGCGGTCCGACGACTCTGGTAGTACCTGGACACAGATGACCACCTGGAGCCTGTTTGCAGCTACCGGTTTTACAAGCGCTCAAAGTGTGCACGCAGACCATCATGGTATTTTGTACGCGCCGGGGTCTTCCAGTCGCGCGATCTGGGGTTCAGACGGCGGCGTTCATTATACTGCTACAGCTAACAGCACGTTGCCAGCGAAGCCTACCTTCATGGCAAAGAATACGGGATATAATGTTACACAGTATTACGGCACGGCTATCCATCCAACACTCCCTGATTATTTCCTGGCGGGTGCGCAGGACAATGGTTCGCAAAAATTTACTGCAGCAGGAATAAATTCTACTTCTACCGTTTCCGGTGGAGATGGTGGTTTCTGTCATATAGACCAGGACGATCCTAACATACAGATTACCTCCTTCGTATTCAACAACTACTATGTTTCCATCAATGGAGGTGCAAGTTTTGTAACCAGAAGTTTCTCTAATACCGGGGGTTTCATCAATCCAACCGACTACGACGACTCGGAGAATATTCTCTATGGCGGTAATACGGCTGGCAGTTATTTTCGGTGGAACAATCCTGCTGAAGCAGGCACTTCAGTTTCGAATGTTACCTGCAGCCAGTTTGGTACCGCATCTGTTACGCACGTTGCAGTATCACCTTTGGTACCGAACCGGGTGTTCTTCGGCCTAAGTAACGGATCTATTGTAATGGTGGATGGCGCCAACGCTGCCAGTTCGGTGACCGGGGTGGTTATAAAGCCGGTTACAGCACCCTCTTCCGGGTCGGTTTCCGCTATCGCTTTTGATCTTACTAACGATCAGCATTTGCTTGTAACCTACAGCAACTATGGAGTTATGAGTGTTGCTGAAACAACGACAGCAGGCGCAGGCGCAGCGACCGTATGGACTCCGGTTGAAGGCAACCTGCCCGACATGCCCGTTCGATGGGTTATGTTCGACCCCCGCAACCCCGACTGGGCACTGATCGCAACGGAACTGGGCGTGTGGTCTACCGATAATTTAAATGGCGCAGCTACCGACTGGCAACCCACCAATGGCGGTCTCGCCAACGTGCGGGTGGATATGTTGCAGTTCAGACCTTCCGATCGCACAGTAGCTGCGGCAACCCATGGGCGCGGGTTGTACACCACTGTTATCCCTGGTGCCCCACCTGTCACTACACCTAATCTTGATTTTGCTTCGGCAGCTACCGATGTTGTTGAGCAAAGCGCTTCCATGTCCGACTGTCGCAATTATAAAGACTATGAGATCAACATTACCACCTCTGCGCCATTAGTCGGTGATGCCGTACTTACCTATTCGGTAGAAGCGGGTGGAACGGCTACTCTCGGCAATGATTTCGATCTTACAACCAATGGCGACTTTGCCACGCCGACTACAACACACACTTTCAAGACAGGCTCCTTGCTGCCAAAGAAAATAACAGTAAGGATCTATGATGATACCGAAGTTGAGCTGACGGAGACATTCGTGATCCGATTCAGATTATCAGGCAACAGTAACGCAGTTACAAGACGTGATACACATACATTCACGATACGTGATAACGATGTTGCACCTGGCGCCAACACAGTGATCGCCACTGCACTGAATGCAAGCCGAACAGAATACCTGGGCGTAAATGCAGACGCTTACTACTACACGGCTTCAGGCGAACTCCTTGCCCGCCTGAAGAATACTTCCACCCACAATTATGGCTGTACCGGTGTTGCTATAGACAGGTCTGGGACAAGCGCCCTTCCTTTCTTAAATGCAGCTCCGGCAACCTACCTCGCCAGCAAAACGTATACTGTTGTACCTGCAATCGGCAACCCAGCAGGCAAGTATGAAATAACTCTCTATTTTACGGAGGCAGAAAAGAGGGGATGGGAGCTCACAACCGGTAATTCGTGGAACGCCGTGATGATTGTGAAAACGGCGGGCAGTATCAAAGCGGTAAATGCGCTTAGTCCGCCGGTTGTTCAATTGATTACACCGGTGAGGGAGAAAATTGCAAGTGGTTATGCGCTTACATTTATTTCCGACGGCGCCGCCGCTGGTTTTGGAGTGGGCTTACCGGGCACACCAAACACCGCGCCTGTAGTTTTCCCAAATCCTTTCAGAGACCGGTTGAGCATTCGGTTTGTGCAACCCATCAAAGGACCTGCACTCGTGTCTGTGTACGACATCGGAGGGAAGTTGCTTCATCGATCAACACATCCTGGATCTGTTTCAAATGCACTCTCCATTGATCTCCGGAATTTTGGACTGCTTAGTAATACCGTATACATTGTAGACCTTCAGGCAAATGGAAAGAAATACCGCTTCAAAGTGAAAAAAGAGTAAGCTCCAAAAAACCCTCGAAAGAGGGTTTTTTTGCGGAGTTTGTGCTGCTAACGCATGTGTTTAAATTGATTGATAAGTCCGTTCGTAGATGAATCATGAGAGGTAATGGCTTCGTTTCCTTCGAGCTGGGGTAGTATGGCATTGGCCAATTGTTTTCCCAGTTCCACGCCCCACTGGTCGAACGAAAATATGTTCCATAGAACACCCTGTACAAAAATCTTGTGTTCGTATAGCGCAACCAGTTGCCCGAGTGAAAAAGGAGTGAGCTTTTTCAGCAGGATCGAATTCGTGGGACGATTTCCACTGAACATTTTGAACGAAGTGATGCGTGCGATCTCTTCTTCGCTTTTGTTGCCTGCCAGTAATTCTGTTTCCACTTCGTCCTCTTCCTTCCCGTTCATCAGCGCTTCCGTTTGCGCAAAAAAGTTGGAAAGCAGAATTGCATGGTGATTAGACTGGGGATTGTGGGACTGCGCAGTAGCGATAAAATCGCAGGGGATAAGATGCGTACCCTGATGAATAAGCTGGTAGAAGGCATGCTGTCCGTTGGTACCGGGCTCTCCCCAAACCACCGGCCCGGTTGAATAGGTAACTGGCTCGCCGTTGCGGTCTATGCTCTTTCCATTGCTTTCCATATTGCCTTGCTGAAAATAAGCTGCAAAGCGATGGAGGTACTGATCATAGGGTAGTATGGCCTCTGTTTGAGCATCAAAAAAGGAAACGTACCACAGCGAAATGAGTGCCATCCATACCGGGATGTTTTTTTCAAGTTCCGTTTCGAGGAAATGCTGATCAGATTCCTGCGCTCCCCGGAGCAGTTGTTCAAAGTTGTCGTAACCAATGGTAAGTGCGATAGACAAACCGATGGCGCTCCAAAGCGAATAGCGTCCGCCCACCCAATCCCAGAATACAAACATGTTTGCTTTGTCGATACCAAAGGCTGTAACATCATTTTCATTAGTGGACAGCGCTATAAAATGTTTGGCGATGTTATCGTTTGTTCCACCATTATTCAGGAACCAATGCCTTGCGGTTTGAGCGTTGGTCATTGTTTCCTGTGTTGTAAACGTTTTGGAAGCAATAAGAAACAGGGTTTCTTCAGCCTGTACCTTTTTCAATACTTCCGCAATGTGGGAGGCATCAACGTT
>JBGTIL010000422.1:0-4245 GCA_041745695.1 Chitinophagaceae bacterium
GTGACTGCATTCCTCTTATGCTTTTGAGTTTTCTACTGCCTGCGGAACGATAGCAGCAGCGGGCACTCTGTAAAGCTTTCCTACCAGGGGCAACCTGCTGAACTCCTTTTTCTCCACGAGGCCAATGAACCAAAGAAACAGCATTAACAAGAGGGTGGCTGTGCCCAATCCAACCAGCGTATTTTGCGTCAGCGCTCGCACTCCCAAATAAATCAGGACGATGAAGACCGAGATGCCTACATAAGCCGTCAGCTTTTTAGCAGCATAAGGTATGTGGTAATGTTTTTGTCCCTGGTAATAACTTATTACCATCATAAAGCCATAACAAATGAGAGTGGTCCAGGCACTGCCCCAGTAGCCCAGGTAAGGGATAGTGAGGTAATTCAGTACCAGCGTACTCACCGCGCCGCCTCCCGTAATATAAGCGCCGTAAATTGTTTTGTTGGTGAGCTTATACCATACCGTGAGGTTATAATAGATCCCCAGGAACACATAAGCCAGTGCAATGATAGGTATGGTGCCGATACCCTCTGCATATTCAGGATGATTTTTTACACCAACCAGGTACCTGCCCCAAATGGTATCTGCATAGAGCGACACCACCAGAAAAATGATGCAGCTTACCAAAACAAAGATCTTCATTACCCTTGCATAGGTTTTACGTGCATCAGTTTTTTTGGCTTCGCTGAAAAAGAAAGGTTCGGCACCGGTGCGAAAGGCAAGAATGAACATGTTCACCAGTGCTGCTACCTTCCAGTTGGCATTGAAGATGCCTACTTCAGTTTTGTTTCTTTCGAAAGAGTAAGGCAGGCGGTAGTCGAGCATGATACGGCTCATTACTTCGTTGACCATCCCACCCAGTCCAACAATGAGAAGCGGCCAGGCATAAGCCAGCATTTCTTTCCAAAGCTGGGAGTTGAACCGCAGGCGGACAGTGAGTAGCTCTTTGCCCAGAAACAGCAAGGTCAGGGCGCTTGCTACCAGGTTAGCGATAAAGGTGTATGCGATGCCCAGTTTTGGATCATATACCAGCAGGAGAAAACTATCGGGGTCCTTTCGCAGGAGGGCGGGACAGATCTTAATAAAAAAATAAGCGGTGGCTACGTAAATGAAAATATTGCCAAGCTTAATGGCTGCATACTTCACGGGGCGTTCCTGCTGCCTCAGGCGGGCAAAAGGCAGGGCAGACAAAGTATCGAGGGCTATGATCCAGGCGAACCAGGTTACAAACTGGGGCTGATCGGGAATCTTCCATAACTCAGCGATATAAGGTGCGTAGTAGAGCATGGCGGCAGTGAATATCACTGTTGTGCCAAAAATGGAAACGAGGGCAGTATTGTAAACATCCCCTTTGTACTGCTCGTTTTGTACAAACCTGAAATAGGAGGTTTCCATGCCGTACGTGAAGATGACATTCAGGAAAGTGGCATAGGCATAAGCGAGCGAAAAAATAGCAAAGGCATCAGCAGCAAATACATAAGTAAGCCAGAAGGTTAGAAAAACATTTACAAACCTTCCCAGGATGGTACTAATGCCGTAGATCGCTGTTTGTCCCGCCAGTTTTTTTAAGCCGCTCAATCACAATAATTTAGAACAAATTTAATCGGTGCTTTGCTTAACTTCTCTTAAGCCCATATAATTTATTGCGAAGCAAAACGAGGGTTGGTCAGAAAGGAGGAGTCGGTGAGGGTACGAAGGAAGACAAGCAGTTCATCCACTTCGGCATTGTTAAGTGGAATGCCATTTTTTAGCAAAGGATCAAGGGTAGAACTTTGCACAACACCAGTGCGGTAATGGTTGATCGCTGCTCTTACCGATCCAAACCGGCCATCATGCCCATACTGCCCGTTTACCTGGATGTTCCGCAGACTGGGCACCCTGAACTTTAAAGAATCTCCCTTGATGCCCGTTACTGCACTTCTACCAAAATCTTGCAAAAACGCATCCAGGGGCAAACCGGTATTTCGATAACTGCCGTCGGTAAATAAGGGTTCGGTATGACAGGCGCTGCAATTACGGGTGAAAACCTCATACCCTTTCTGTTCCTGGCTGTTGAAGGTCAATTTCCCGGCTTTTACCTGGTCGTATTTTGAATTGGCTGATACCAGATTGATCACAAACTGCGAGAGTGCATCCAGTATCCGGTCAGCTGTCACTGCCCTGCCTCCATAAGCAGCCTGGAAGGAGCGCTGGTAGGCAGTATCCCGGGCAAGCTTTGCCACAACAGCATCCATCGTTTCTGCCATTTCCATCGGCGAGGCTATATGGCCTAAAGCTACCTGCTCCAGTGTTTCCGCCGACCCGTCAAAATTGTAAGCGTTAAACCAGGCGAGGTTTGACAGACTGAGCGGATTTCGCCTTGTATGGGCATTATTGTATCCATGTCCGAGATCGTGATCTTTGGTGGTGAAGGCGGCAGCTTGCTGGTGACAGGAGCTGCAGGGAAAATTGCCGTCCAGTGAAAGTCTTCCTTCGTAGAAAAGCTTTCTACCCAGTTCGAAACCTTCCTTTGTTGCCGGATGGCTGATAAATTTATAGCCCGGTTGAGGGAAACCCGCAGGTCTGGGAAAAGGGAGCGGAGTGCCATAGAACCGGTCTTTCTTTTTACATCCATCGAAGAGCAAAGGAATGGTGATGCAGCACGCCAGTAAGGTTATAAGGGTAAGAAAATACTTCACTCTTCTAAGCTATAGAATTTAAAACACAAAAGATTAGCCTTGCCCATCCAGGTTAGGTTTCCGTCTGCCTTCCTTGATGGCGCCCCACAATTTTTTGCCATTCAGCCGTTGCTCCCGGGTAGATTTCGAAGGTCTTGTTGCTATGCGTGCCTTCTTTCTATGCAGGGCTGCTTCCACCAGTGCGTTGATCTTTTTTACTACTTCATCTTTATTCTGTAACTGTGTTCGAAAGGTTTGTGCCTTTACAACAAGGCTGCCTTCTTTATTGATCCTGTTAGATAGCTTGTGGAGTACCAGATTTTTTTGTTCGTTAGTGAGCAGCGACGACTGAGCCACATCAAAAAAGCCGATAACGGCTGTTTCCACCTTGTTCACATTTTGGCCGCCCTTTCCGCCACTTCGGGTGGTTTGCAGTTTTATTTCGGAAGAAAGATCTTGTATCATAATAGTAATAGGATCAGCTCTGAATACAGGAGGCTAAGTTCGCCATTTAAAATCCTCCTGGCGGGTTCTTTAACTTCATTGATTTATGAGAGTTGTTATTCAAAGGGTTTTAGAGGCCACTGTGGAAGTTGATGGCAAAGTTACCGGCGCCATTGGTCGCGGACTACTGATCTTTGTAGGAATAGAAGACAGAGATGACGCTGACGACATCAGCTGGCTGAGTAAAAAGATTGTGCAGCTGCGCATTTTCAACGATGCTGACGGAATCATGAATTGCTCTTTGCTTGACGCAGGTGGAAGCATTTTACTGGTGAGCCAGTTTACGCTGCATGCTTCTACAAAAAAAGGTGCGCGTCCGAGTTATATAAAAGCCAGCAAACCTGCGGTTGCTGTGCCTTTGTATGAAAAGCTGATCGAGCGGTTACAGGGAGACAGCGGACAAAAAGTAGAAACAGGCATTTTTGGAGCCGACATGAAAGTAGCACTGGTCAATGATGGTCCCGTAACTATTGTCATCGATTCGAAAAACAAGGAATGAGCTGCATATACAACCGCAAAATCGCTGCCCGCGGTAACAGGTTCTAAATGAAAGACTATGACAGGTGTACAAAACGACATAGTGAACCGGGCAGACATAGAAAAGGTGCTGGTGCTGTTTTACAGTCGCGCAATGAAGGATGAATTCATCGGGCGGTTTTTCACCGAAGTTGTTCCCCTGCACCTGCCTACACATATTCCCCAGATTGCCAGCTTTTGGGAGTCGGTATTATTTTATTCGCAGGGCTACAGCAAAAATGTGATGGCAATACACCAGCATATCAGCAACCTTTCACCAATAAAAAAAGAACATCTGGACCGGTGGTTATTTCTATTTACCCAAACTATAGATGGGCTATTTACGGGTGATAAAGCAAACCTTATGAAACAAAGGGCGGTCTCTATCGCAACTATGATGAATATCAAATTAAATCACGGATCCATTACTGCAATATGACCCTTGAAGAAGCACAGAGAGCTGTAGACAACTGGATTAAAACCACGGGCGTCAGGTATTTCAGCGAACTCACCAATATGGCCATTCTCACCGAAGAAACAGGAGAAGTAGCCCGACTCATGAGCCGGA
>JBGTIL010000423.1:0-2600 GCA_041745695.1 Chitinophagaceae bacterium
ATTTATCTGAGAACCGGTGTCGTAATGTGGCTTGCGCCAGGGTACTTGTTATTCTGCCTTCGTCGTTTTTGCTGGTTCGGTTCCAGCTAAGCGGCACTGCATTAAAATCTGCTTCGCCGTTTGCTTTTGGTACGGCTACAATACCGCGGTCGCCCCTGATGTTTGTTTTGTCAACCACCTGGTTTACCTCTACATTCAGGCTTGTTTTGTCAGAAAAATTAAAAGTCAGCGAAGGTGCTACAAAGAAATAATTAGTTTTAATGTTGTCCCTAAATGTGCGGCCGCCATTGTAACCCGCAATCAGCCGGTATAGAATTTTTTTCTTTTTATCCAGAGGCCCTGTGGCATCACCAATGAAGCGATAGTCACCAAAGTTATCAACCGTTGTATTGAATTCATACTGGTTGGTGGACAATGGTTTTTTTGTAGAAATATTAATGATGCCCCCAGGGTTACCCACACTGTATAAGGCAGATGCAGGACCTTTGATAGCTTCAATTTTATCTACATTAAATAACGATGCGGTTTGAAAGAAGGTATAATTAACGCCGCGAATGCCATTGGTAATAATGCCAGGTCCATTATTATAAGAATCAAACCCACGAAAAGTATAGTAACTATAACCTGGTGCAATGTTTTGAACACCCGCCACATTTTTCATAGCATCGTTTACACTTAACGCTTGCTGGTCGCGAATGATTTGGTAGGGGATAACCTGTATGCTTTGGGGGGTTTCTAACAGGGGCAGGTTAGTCCTAGTAGAAACGGATGAAGTGGAAGCATTGTAACCTCTTTGGCGATTGCCTACAACTGTTACTTCTCCCAATACCCCTTGGTTTTGTTCCAATGCCAGTTGCAGATATAGTTCCTTCCCCGGCATTACTTCTACTTCCTTGCTTTTGGCAGAAAAGCCTACGCTGGTGGCAACAATTGTGTAGCCACCAGCGGTAAGGTTGGAGAACTGGAAGTTGCCTTCATTGTCTGTAACGGTTGAGTACGCTGTGCCAAGCAATTTTATAGTTACACCAGCAACTTCTTCTGATGAGAGGTTGAGGATTTTGCCTTTTAGTGATGAAGTATTTTGCGCTATGGCAATGCCAGAAAGAAATAAAGAGATGAGGAGGAGTAACTGTTTCATATTTTGATGTATGCAGTTGAATGCTTTTTTAGGTATAAAAAGGTTGTAGACATTTCTATAGCTCATTGAATAAGCTTGTAGTGCTTGATTTTCCTATTCACGAAAAAGCCAAGCAGAAGTAGCCACACTAATAATCCAATTGACATCCAAGTCAACTTCCATCTGCTAATGGAAGTATTATAAACAGGCAATGGAAGATTTTTAAATTCTTCTATTGTGAGGTAATGATTAGCCAATGCAAGTGGACCAAAGTAGTTGTTCCACTCAAGGTTCACTGAATCAGCATATTGATGAAACAATAGAAATTGCGTTTGCGAATGCCCGCTGATTTCGTCCGCAGCTTGCTGAAACAGCATGGCTGGACTAAGGATGGACACATATCCTCCCGCTTCGCTTTGGTGAAGACCTGCGTTTTTATAGTCATTCATCAAAGGAGTCAGCGCATTCAGCGTGTTTCTGTGCTTGATCATGTATTTGTACATGAACAGGGGCATCATCTTGCTACTGTCTTTGATAACAAACTGCGGGTGATCGGTATAGAACTGATCAAGTATCTGAGAGTTTTTCTGATCAAAAGCAGTCAATGTTTCCCGCACTTCATCAATCAGCTTTACCTTACCAGGAATAGGCTTTAGAGCTGAAACCACCGCCGTGCTGATAGCCGGAATAACCAGAACCCAGGCGATCCATGCCGTGAACAGAACTCCTGCATTAAAGTCGGAGCTTTTCCGGAAAAGATTCACCAGCAGGCAGACAACATGCCAGAGAGCACTGTACAAAAAGAGTAGCGACGTGAAGGCAAAAACAGTTCCGCTGTCAGAAAAAAAAGAAAACCCATTAGCGTAAAAAGCAACGATCACTGCGAGCCAGGTAAGAACAGTCGTTACTAAAAACCGAAACAAGGATTTGTTTAGCAAAAAAGAGCTGACTGAAATACCCTGCGCCAAGAGAATTGGCAGACGTCCTTCTTCTTTTTCCGAGCTTAGCAAACTAAAACTAAAAGCCACAATCAGCAATGGAAGCAACATGATGATGGCTGAAGCCATATCAAAATCACCAAAAATGCTGTTGTGCGGATTGGTTAGTTTAAGCGCCTTCTTTAGAGCCATGAACCAGCTATCCGGCCCGGTATTGATTGTATTGGTAGAGTAGTGAAGATTGCTTTGCCCAACTGAAAGCGGTGCTAGTGGTAGCGCCTCTTTTACCAGGTATCGTTTGCCATAGGTGTATCCAACATCGTAAGCATTACGGGCATCATCCCAAACAACGGCAGCTTTGCGTTTGCCGGTGGCAAAGCTATCTATGAGCGGGATATGTTTGGTTAGCCTTTCCCTTTGCTCACTTACTAATTCGTCTGCCGCCTTCTTTCTCTCGTGCAAAAGTTTTGAAGCATTGCCAGCTGCAAAAAACAGCACGGCTGTCCACACTGCAAAAAGAAGCAGTGTTACCGGCCGTAACAACC
>JBGTIL010000424.1:0-4131 GCA_041745695.1 Chitinophagaceae bacterium
TGGATGAGTTGCAAAACCCGATTATTAAAGAAACGTCTGCTTATTTTGAGCCGGCGCTTGACTACGTGATCGTAAAAATTCCCCGTTCGAATTTTGATAAATTTAAGGGCGCCGACGACACACTTGGACTTCAGATGAAAAGCGTGGGAGAGGTGATGGCAATTGGAAGAAGCTTTACTGAAGCAGTACAGAAAGCTTGTCAGAGCCTTGAGAACAATGCAGTAGGATTGGGCTATTATGGCAAAAGCCAGATGCATGCTGAAGATCTGCTTGACTATATTAAGATACCAAAGTGGGATCGCATTTTTCGTATAAAAGATGCACTCATGCTGGGTATAAGTGTAACTACCATAGCCAAGGTAACCGGTATAGACCGTTGGTTTTTATATGAAATACAGAAGATCTGTAATATCGAGAAAGAGTTGGGCAATTACTGGCTAGGTGAACTGCCCGCCGATTTATTGCGGAAGGCCAAGGTGCATGGCTTCAGCGATGAGCAGATTGCCCGCATTATTGAAGACGGGAGTGAGGAAGAAGTATATGAGGCACGAAAGGCTGCAGGCATCAATCGTTCATTTAAAATGGTGGATACATGCAGCGCTGAGTTTGAAGCAAAAACTCCCTATTTCTATTCCACATTCGAAGAAGGTAATCATAACGAGAGCAAGGTTAGCAGCAAAAAGAAAGTGATTGTACTGGGAAGCGGACCCAACAGGATCGGTCAGGGAATTGAGTTTGACTATTGTTGCGTACATGGGCTGCTTGCGATCAAAGACTGTGGCTACGAAGCCATCATGGTGAACTGCAACCCTGAAACCGTTTCTACTGATTTCGACATCGCTGACAAATTATATTTCGAGCCGGTGTTCTGGGAACACCTTTGGGACATAGTGGAACACGAAAAGCCTGAGGGCGTAATCGTACAGCTGGGTGGTCAAACGGCACTGAAGCTGGCCCGCCGCCTGCATGCCAAGGGAATTCCGATCATTGGAACCTCTTTCGACAACATGGACATTGCAGAAGACCGGGGCCGGTTCAGCGACCTGCTCAAGGAATTAAAAATTCCATATCCTGAATATGGTACCGCCCACGATGTAGACGATGCTGTTGAGGTAGCTGCCCGGGTAGGCTTTCCTGTGCTCGTCCGTCCCAGTTATGTGTTGGGCGGGCAAAGGATGCGAATTGTGATCAACAATGACGAACTTGAAAAAGCAGTCATTTCGCTGCTGAAGCACATCCCTGATAATAAGATACTTATTGACCATTTTCTTGATCGCTGCCAGGAAGCTGAGATCGATGCCATTTTTGATGGTGTCAATTTCCATGTCATGGGCGTAATGGAACATATAGAACCGGCCGGAATTCACAGCGGCGATAGCAACGCCGTGCTGCCTGCTTTCAACCTGACGCCTCTCGTGGTAACCACTATGGAGCATTATGCCGAGAAGATTGCCCGGGCACTGAACATAAAAGGCCTGATCAACGTACAGTTTGCAATAAAGGAAGGAAATGTTTTTGTTATTGAAGCCAACCCGAGGGCTTCCCGTACTACGCCCTTTATCGCCAAGGCTTATGGAATTCCTTACCTGAATATTGCCACAAGGGTGATGTTGGGCGAAAACAGTCTTACAGATTTTACTTACGAAAAGAAGCTCAATGGTTTCGCCATCAAAGAGCCTGTTTTTTCTTTCAATAAGTTCCCGGGCGTTAATAAAGAGCTGGGACCAGAGATGAAGAGTACAGGGGAGGCCATTCGATTTATCAAAGACCTGCGTGATCCGTATTTCAGGCAGTTGTATAAGGACAGGAGCATGTACCTCAGTAAATAGTTTCGAATGCTGCTTTATTGAGCAGGGTTTACTGCGGGCTGCAACCTCGGGAGAGACTGAAATTAATAGTGACTGACGCACAAAGCTGAGTAGTATCACCGGAGGTACAAGCGAGTGACACAACAAGTGATCCTGGTAGCTATCCTGTTGGCAAAAAAATGTTATCCTGTCGTTTCAGACGCAGCAGACGCGACAAAAAAAAGGCCTGCCCTGAAAAGAGCCGGCCGTTGCTAACCTATGAAAAACACCAAGTACAAATATATAATCTATTTTTTATACCAGGGCCTTATTTACCATTTCGTTTTCCGGCACCTTCGCCGCGATTTTGCTGGCGTTCTTTCCGGAGTTCTTTAACCTCGTTGATAAAGTCGTGCTCGTATTTAAAAACATCGTTGCTTCGCTTCTCACCCATGATAGGCTTGAACTGGTCGCGGAAGCGGATGCGTAAATCAACAATCTTCTGCTGTAATACCAGCCTGTCTCCTTTAAATGTTTGGTTGGTCTGCCTTAGCTCATTAAAGTAGGTAGAAAAAACGGGGGCAAACTTCTCTTTTTCGCCTTCCGAAAGATCCAGGTTTTTTTGAATGTATTCAATCATTCGCTCGCGGATGCGCTCGCCATTTCGTTCTTCGTCATCCTGCGTAAAGCCAGTGACTGTCAGGACAAGAAAACTAAAAATGAATAAAATTTTTTTCATTGGGAATTTTTAAAAGGCAGCGAGGCTGCTTGATCAATTAATAAGAATCAATTCTTCATCGGAGGGAACTGCAGAGAGAAAATCTTCCAGTTCACCGTCGGAAACGTCTTTCAACAGAGAACGTACTTCTGCAGCTTTTGCCGCACTCTGAACGCCGGGTGTAGCCGCAGCGACCTCAGCACCTTTCACAAAATCTTCAAGGGCTTTATCGCTTACATCACGAAGACTGTTGGCTACCCAGGTGTCGAGCCTTTGTACCGTTCCGTTGCCATCCTGACTATTTAAATAAAACAGCGTAACGAACCCGATAACTGCTGCAATGGCTGCTACCCGGAGCCAGGCAGCCCTTTGCATGAAAACAAGTTTTGCGGCAGGCTTCACATGAACCTTAGACATCACAACGCCAGGCAAAGTCTCAAAATATCCTTCGGGAACAGTGTGCGGGTTGATGTGAGATAATTCCTTTAGTATTGACGGCAACCCGGTGTTGCCAATCAATACAGGAATCTCGTAAGCCAGGGAAGAAAAGTAATCGACAGGTACAGAAAAGGGCATTTGCCGGGAAAGCCCGGCAAGTAGGGGGGATTCGACTGCCAGCTCATCCTCCGGGAGCTCAGCAGCCTTCATCTTTTTAAGGACGGAGGAGGCAAAGTTTTCAAAATAACCTTCAGGTACACTAAAAACGGGCTTTATCACAGGAGGCAGGGTACTATTGAGGGCAGTTAATTCTTGGGTTATGGTATCTCGGATATTCATTGTCGGCGTGTCTGACGTGGTACGGTAGGAAAGGTTTAACGATTGAGCATATAATCTTCTACTTTTTTCACTGCGTGGTGGTAGCTGGCTTTTAAAGCTCCTTCGGTTGTGTCCAGCACCCGGCTCATCTCTTCATAGGGCATCTCGTCGTAGTAGCGCAGTGTGAAAACGATCTTTTGTTTCTCTGGCAGCTGTTGAATGGCCAACTGAAGTTTCCATTCAATTTTGTTGGGATCAAAATGCTTGTCAGCCTTTATTTTGTTACTGAGGCCACTTTCCACATCGCTCAGGCTCACCGCCGACCGTTTTTTTTGCCCCTCCAGGAAAGTAAGCGACTCATTAGTGGCGATACGGTAAAGCCAGGTATATAACTGTGATTCTTCTTTGAAATTTTCCAGTGCTTTCCAAACGCGCAGAAACACATTTTGGAGTATATCGTTGGTATCGTCGTGGTCAACCACCATCCGGCGGATATGCCAGTACAGGCGTTCCTGGTATTTTTTAATGATTGTTGTGTATGCCCGCTCCCTTGTGTCGGGGTTTCGAAACTGTACTAATAGGGCTGCGTCATCTTCACCTGTTAAAGCCATGAACTTTGTTTTTGATTGCCCATAGTTTTTTCTGTTTGGAGCCTAAAGGTAAATTTTATGGGGTAAACCTTTTTTTCTGCTTCTTTGCCGTGGCAGTCCCGGCGGGTTCAAAGAGGTTCGTTTAATTAAAAAGCCTGTGTTTCCACAAGCTTGTCGAAAACTAAGGCACTGGTTCTCTTCAGGAATTTTTCCGGCCAATAACTTTTTCTGCCGCGCTGATGATATCCGGGATATCCAGCCCGTATTTTTTCAACAGTTG
>JBGTIL010000425.1:0-3633 GCA_041745695.1 Chitinophagaceae bacterium
GTATGCGTTCCATCAAAAAGAAAAAGGCCATGTGCATCATAAGGAAAGTGAGAGGGCACCCAGTCGAGGAGGACCCCGATGCCAGCCTGGTGTAGCTTATCTATCAGGTGCATCAAACCCTCAGGCTCACCGAACCTGGACGTTGGCGCAAAAAAACCGGTACACTGGTATCCCCAACTACCGTCGAAGGGATGTTCCATCACGGGCATGAGTTCTACGTGGGTAAAACCCAGTTCGGTTATGTAGGGCACCAGGTGTTCGGCTATCTGGTGGTAAGAGTTATAAGTTTCTTCATCGTTTTTATCAGGACGCATCCAACTGGCAAGGTGCAGCTCATATACACTCCAGGGTGCATCTAAAGCGTTGTTCTTTTTCCTGTTTTTCATCCAGGCGTCATCTTCCCACTCGTAGTTGAAAGTCCAGGTGATGGAAGAAGTTGCCGGCCGCCTTTCCCAAAAATTAGCAAACGGGTCACCCTTTATTGTTACCCGGTTTTCGAAACCTGTAATATGGTACTTATACAGCATGTGTTCTTCAATGCCTGGTATGAAGCCCTCCCAGATACCGCTCTTATCAAGGCGGGGGTAGAGAATGTGGGTCTCCTTGTTCCAGTCGTTGAATGTGCCAATGACAGCCACGATGGTTGCGTTGGGAGCCCAGACCGAAAAGTAAAATCCTTCCTTATTAAGAACGGTTAATTTGCGTGACCCTAGTTTGTTGTATAAGTTATAGTGCGTTCCGTTCCGAAATGTTTCCACATCGTTGTCGTAGAGAATGGAATAATTCCAGGCAGGCTTTGAAGTATCTACAAAGTTCTGGTCTTCGTATTTTAATTCAGGCTCAGCGGTAGAGAGCTTCTGGCCCATAGCGTTTGTCTCCGGTGTTTCTGGCATACGGGATTTATTATGAGCGGTTTGTTCGGAATTTTTTTCCATATTAAATTGTGCGAAAGTTATCGTAGATTAAATCTTAGTTATTTCATAAGTTTTCGGTTTTATGAAACTAATTATATATTATATTTATGACTGATGCGAATTTAGCCAAAACAACAGCATGATAAAAATCAGCCTTCTCCTTTCCACCCTCTTTTTTCTTCAGCAACTAACTGCGCAAACCACTACATTAAAGGGTTCTATTAAAGATACTTCAGAAAACAGCAATCTGTCAAATGCAGTTATCACCCTTACGCGCAAGTCAGACAGTACGCTTTATGGTTTTAAGAGAACCGATAAAGCCGGCGCGTTCGAGTTCACCCGCGTGCCGTTTGGAAAATACGTACTGGGTATTTCTTATCCTGCATTTGCCGACCTGGTGGAAGACGTGGAGCTGAAAGAGGCAGAACAGAGCCTCGGCAACCTTGCCCTTACCAGGAAAAGCCAGCTTCTGAAAGAAGTTATAGTGAGGACTGGCGCTGCAATACGCATTAAAGGTGACACCACTGAATTTACGGCAGATAGTTTTGTCGTGAAAGAAGGTGCTACGGTAGAAGACCTCATGAAAAAGCTGCCCGGTTTCCAGGTAAACAGCAAGGGTGAAATCACCACCCAGGGAAAGCGGGTAGAAAAGGTACTGGTAGACGGGGAAGAATTCTTTGGCGATGATCCTACCATGGCTACCCAAAACCTCGCTGCGAAAATCGTAGACAAGGTGCAGGTATTTGATACCAAAACAGAGCAACAAAATCTTACTGGTGTAAGCACCGGCAATGAGGGGAAAACGGTCAATATTAAACTGAAGGAGAACGGAAAACGCGGTGCTTTTGGTAAGGCAATAGCCGGTACTGATTTTGACAGGATCATTGACACGAAAGTTTTGTACAATCGCTTTGTTGGCAAAAAGAAAGTTGCGCTTTACGGCACCGCAAGCGACATTAACACCGGGAGTTTAAACTGGGAAGAACGCGAAAAGCTGGGGATAGAAAACGATGTGGATTATGACGAGATTAGCGGATACTATTATAGTTTTGGATCAAGTGATGATTTCAGTAACTGGAGCCTTCGCGGTCTTCCACACGCTTACACCGGCGGCGGTCTGTTCAGCAATAAGTGGGATGCGGATAAGCAGAGCGTTAATACTTCCTATCGTTACAACCGGCTCAATACAGAAAATGAGCAGTCGAGCCTTACGCAAAGCACTTTTCCGTTTTTAACAAATACAGCCAGGTTCACCCAAAGCACGGGTTCTAACGAGCAGCATGCGCTGAGCGGTAAATACGAATGGAAGATCGATTCGCTCGCTTCTCTAAAGTTCTCTACTTCATTTACGTATAAAAACACAGGTTTTATAGGTAACACGCTTGGCGACTACGACTATTCAGACCCGTCCGGAAACAAGAATAGTTATACCAGCAACCAAGCCAGGCAAAACAATCTTGAACACCTTCAAAACGAGAACAGCCTTGTGTACAAGCAACTTTTTAAAAAGAAGAACAGGCAACTGATCACGACCCTCAGGTATGGTGTCATCGAGGATAATCAACTTTCTTTTCTCAGGGCAGAAACAAATTACTTCACCAACGGCAATTTAGACTCCTTGCAAAGTCTCGACCAGATGAAAGACTTCGACGGTGAGTCGAAAACAATGGGAGGTAAAGTAACCTTCAGTGAGCCCATCACCAAAAAGTGGAACCTTATTTTGGAATATGCCCTTAACCGCAATAAAGCTACCTCCTACCGCAACTCCTTCAACAAGGATAATTTTGGCAAGTACGGAATCCGGGATGTGGCGTTCAGTAATAATTTTGATATGACCGCCCTGTCGCACAGCTCCAATGCTGTAGCCAAATTCATAGACAAAAAATGGAGGATGGCTTTTGGGTCAGGTCTCTCCTCGGTAGGCTTTAATCTTTTGAACCTGGACAGCAACAAACGGAACCATTACCGGTTTGTGAATTTCACTCCCACTGCCAACGTCAATTACAGCATCAAACAACAAACGGGTGTGTCATTCAATTATCGCGGTACTACACGCCAGCCTAACATTGATCAGCTGCAACCTATTCGCAATAACAATGATCCATTGTACGAAGTGATTGGAAACCCAGATCTGAAAGTGGCATTTAATCACAACATGGGACTGAGTTTTAACCGGTACAAAGTGCTGAGTGGAGCAAGCATGTACGTGAGCTTCAATTACAACTTTACGGAAGATGCGATAACCAATTACAATATCATTGACCGTTCGGGCAAGCGTACTTCCAGACCTGTAAATGTAGATGGTAACAGGAACTGGAGCATGTGGTCGTACTGGAGCAAAGGCCGGGGTGAAAAAACAGTAAACGTAGGGTTTCAACTGCAAACATCAGGAGGTGTTAACAACAGCTTTGTAAATACGGAACTCAACAAAACCAATTACGTTAGAAGCGAAATTAGCCCGTCGTTGCAGTACTCCTTTCCCGACAAGTACAGCTTTGAGCTTCGTCCGGACTTGGGGTATAATGTTTCCAGGACCAATTCTATCTCACGCGAGCTAACTAATAATTACTTTACCTATGGTGGCTATGCCCAGGGAACAGTCCATCTTCCGGGAAAACTGGAGTTGAGCACCAATATTAATTTCGATCTGCAGCAAAAGATAGAAGGATTCGGGCGGCAGTCCAACATCATTTTCTGGAATGCCGACCTTGCACGCAAG
>JBGTIL010000426.1:0-2891 GCA_041745695.1 Chitinophagaceae bacterium
TTTTTTAAATAGTGTGTGCTTTATTTTAATGAATTCGCTATCATCATAAACGTTCCCGGTAAGGAGTGTCTATTGGCTTCGACATGGGGGAGCCTTTCTGCCTTAGATACACCGTTAGAATTACCATCACAAAAATCGAGAGAAATTCACTCTGCCAATTCTGAAACGATTCGAACCAAAGTCGGCTATTACTCAGATACTGACATGCAGTTACTGATGGCAAATTTTTTAACGATTGTTCCTGGTTATAACCCTTCATACTTCCATGCCAATGCAACAAAAAAGAAATGACAAACAAGATGAACAGGACTATCGACAACGAATGTTTGTATACCATTAACGCCCAGCCCCCTTTTTTTACCGGCCATGGAGCGTTCACTCTTTGGGGGTCAGGGTCTTTATCAACTTCCTCTTCAGCATCAGGATCTTTAGATTCTGAGGATCCTTTTTGATATAAAAATATTGGCAGCACAACGTACAGCGCCATCTGAAAAAATTCACTTTCCCAATTTTCGAAAGTAGATGACAGGAAATGACCAGATGTTAAATACCCCGCAATGGACAAAAGCTGTCCTCCCGAATCGTTTATGTCCTTATTGTATTCTTTCAATCCGGTTACTATCTGTCCTACCAGCGTAATTACAAACAGCATTGCAAAAACAAGTGTCAATCCTTTGTTCTTCAAATACATGTTCTGTTTTTTTAAAGGTTCATTTTATCAATAGCCGATCATTCCCTGTGGTGAGTTGTAGGGAATAGCCTGCTCGCCGATCATATCCAGCTTGCCGTTGTCATTAATCTTATAAGCGATGAGCTTGGAGGCATTTGGATAAAGCTGGTAGTAGTACTTGCCGTCGGGGCTTATCCAGCCGTCACTCGGCCCGCTGGATACGACCATGTTAAGGGCTTTGAATGTTCCATCGCCCGGTACTGCTGCTGCGGCAGGGTCTTGCGCTACCGTAATGGTGCTGCCGTCAATCTTAAATGTAGACACATAGCTGTAGCCGAATAGCACACCAATTACCTGCTTGTTATCCGGCGTGATGGATATCCAGCAAAGCTCAGATGGCATACCTATGGACTGATTTATTTTCACCACCGGGCCGCAGGTCACCTTGCCGGTGCCGTCAATGCTGCACATGGCGATACCGCCCGTTGCGGCATAGCAATTGATAAACTGCGTGTTGCTGCCGTGCAGGAAGGCAATGTCAAATGCTGCCGCACCGCCTGCATCAGTGAATTGAGCCGTGCCGAGACTACCGTCGGCGTTCACCGGGAATATCACCAGCCCGTCCTTGTCCACCATGTTAGCAACGGCGAGGTCCGGACTGCCGTCGGGCTTCATTCCCGGACGTTTGTCAAAAAGGATGTCCACCATCAGGAATTTGGCGTCGGGCGTCAGCACGCATTCCGTCGCTACGCGGTCTGTTTTCGCACCGATATTTACCGTAGAGCTGCCACCCTTTGGGGTCAGCTTGCCATCAGCCGCCACGGAGAACATGCGGATGTGGTCGGGGCCGAACGCATGGCATACGTACAGCGTTTTTGTGCCTTCGGCATAGGCGAGACTTTTTGCCGTTCCGCTCTTGCCGCTCACCGGCTGGCCGGTAGGTTTCACATCTATGAGTGTCAGCTTGCCATCGTCACCTATCTTAAAACTGGAAACGGAATTGTTGCCGCCGTTGGTGGTGAACAGCCATTTGCGGTCGGCACTCAGAATCACGCTTTTTACGCCTTCGAAGGCATTGGGCGCGCTTGCCTGGTCGCTGATGGGCTTGTAAAGGCCGGAGCCTGCGCCACCGGTGCCAATACGCTGCTGCTCGGAAAGCGTGCCATTGTCCGCCCGAGTGTAAACAATCATCTCGTTTTGGACGCCGTTTGTTTGCGTGTAAAGGACCCCTGTTACCTTAGAGGGTATATTGTGATCTTGTACACAGCTTTGAACCAGTAAAATACTGCCTACGACTACGGCTTTAAGCAACCTTAAGTTATGTCCCATGTTTGTGAAGATTACGTGGTTTGTGAATGGATGGCAAGGTCGGCTAAAAGTGAAATTTATAAACTCAAAATACTGACAACCAACTAGTTGAAACCCCTTAATACTCTCTTGGTTTTACCAATTTAAACAGCCCCAGTTGGGATAAGTTATCACGGAAGTATTACCTTTTCGCTTTCATGCCAGTCGACCAAACAGTTTAGTATGTTTTTTTTGGCCGGTCTCTCGACGCGGCCAGTGCTTCTCCGGCTGACCATACCGATGCACCAAGCAACACGATATCCTTTACCAAAAATTGACCGGTCTGTCCCGACAGGAACGGGAAACCATACCCTTCCTGGAGTACTCCAGGCGTAGAGAGCATAAAAGTGAGGGTTGTCACAAAGGTCAGAATGGCGCCGATGCTGCCAATTGCAGACGCCTTTGGGGAGAAAGGTCGGCAAGCAATCAAGACCCCGATGAGGATTTCGATGAAGCCAAGCAATTTGGAAAATGAGGTAACGCTCAATAAGCCATACGTCCAGGAGAGGAATGGACTATGCTCAACCAAAGGCTTGATGCCTTCAGCTTCGTAGGTAGTAAATTTCAGGATGCCAATCCAAATCAATACGATGGCCAGGCCGTATCGGATCAGTTGCCCTCCAAGGTTCTCCATATTTGCCCCCTGAGAGAAATCAGCGGTCAATGTTGGGTTTTTCATACGTCCTAAGAGATCAAAGTGGTAAACCCTTTAATCTCTTAGTCGCTGCCTGGCCTAAACCTTACAATTATTTTTAATTTTTTATATAAACCTATCTTTTAATGAAGTAGTCTTCAACCACGTATTTAAAGATAATTGCGCTGTATTCAGTCTATTGCATTGACATTATTCTGAATCTAACTGCTTAACAATTTT
>JBGTIL010000427.1:0-9130 GCA_041745695.1 Chitinophagaceae bacterium
CCGCTCACTGCCGCCCTCGCTGTTGAGATGGCTACAACTAATGGTATGGCAACACCCAGGGCATGCGGACAGGAGGTGACCATCACCGTTACCAGCCTTTCCAAAGCCATTGCCAGATCGTTGGCGACAGAATACCAATAAAAAAATGTAGCAACGCCCGCTAATATAGACACAACGGTCAGCCATTTGGCAACCCGGTTGGCAAGATTCTGTGTAGTAGATTTGGAAGCCTGCGCAGCTTGCACCAGGCTGATCACCTTGTTGAGGTAGCTGTCTGGTCCAACGCCGGTCACCCTCGCCTTTAAAGCACCGTTCCCATTCAAAGACCCAGCAATCAGCTTACCTTCTTTTTGTTTATCAACCGGCACACTCTCACCTGTCAACATGCTTTCATTTACAAAAGAGGAACCTTCCAGTATCAACGAATCAGCTGGAATTTTTTCGCCGGGCTTTATTAGAATCACATCTTCATTTTGTAGTTCCTGTAATTGTACGTCAACTACCTCGCTGCCCCGCTCTATATGAACCACAGAGGGAAGTAATGCAATCAAAGACTCCAACGCTCTCGAAGCCGCCATTTGTGAACGCATTTCCAGCCAGTGACCCAGGAGCATGATATCTATTAGTGTGGCGAGCTCCCAAAAAAAATCCATACCGCGCAACCCAAAAACAATGGCAGCACTGTACACATAAGCCACGGTGATAGCCAGGGCTACCAGTGTCATCATTCCAATATTCTTGTAGCGTAGCTCCCGCACCATCCCCGTTAAAAAGGGCCAGCCGCCATAGAAATAAATGAAACTGCCCAGCGTCAGGAGCACGTAACCATCGCCTGGAAAACGGAGTTCGAATTTGAACCATTCCTGAATCATCTGTGACAAGAGGACCACAGGCAGTGTCAGGATAAGACAAACCCAGAATCGTTTCAGAAACCCGGCGGTGTTATGCCCTGCATGCTGATCATGCCCCGGGTTTTGCATTTCGCCATGTTTGTGGTGCGCATGCGAACTTTCTGTAAGGCTGCTACTTGCAGAGGGTGTCGGGCTCTTATCCTCCGCGGATTGTTGTGGCGACCCGTGTTGGTGCTCCAGGTGCGTGTCGTTTCCTTTCATAATCAAAGTTTTAAAGGTGCTGTTTCACAAGCAGGAATGGCAACATGGGGCACCGGATCTCAACGGCGGTAAATCATTAGTAGACCACCATTTTTGACATATAAGTTTCGCAGGAACGGGCTTTAGTATAGAATGAAGAACCGCCGCTCCTGTGGTTGCAGGCTTTTACTTCACCGTTAATTCCGACAGGCTGTTCTTATTCTTCGCAGCGAAATAATCCTCAATTGCTTTTTTTCCAAATCGTTTGAATACAACCGGCGTCACAATAATATCTAACAAGGTAGAACTGATTAACCCTCCGAGGATAACAGTGGCAACAGGATACAAAATTTCCTTCCCGGGAGCCGAAGCATCCAGGGTTAGGGGAATAAGCGCCAGTGCTGCCACGAGCGCTGTCATCAGCACCGGTACCAGCCGTTCTTGCGAACCGCGGATGATCATTTCGTCGTTAAAGCTTTCACCCTCGTGTTCTACCAGGTGTATATAGTGCGACAGCATCATGATACCATTACGCGATGCAATACCGGTAAGTGTTATAAAACCCACAAGGGTCGCGATTGAAAACACCCCACCTGTGAGCATCACTGCCACTACACTGCCTATAAGCGCCAGGGGTATATTGAGCATCACCTGCAAGGCAATCTGCCATGACTTAAAATGGCTGTACAGCACCAGGAAGATGCCGGTAAAAGAAAACAGGCTAAGAATAAGGATAAGTCGTGCGGCTGTTTGTTGACTTTCAAACTGGCCGCCCCACTCAATATAGTAGCCCTGGGGCAACACAAGGTCTGCACGAACAGCCGCTCTCATTTCTTCCACAGTGCTTCCCAGGTCGCGTCCCTGCACATTGGTCGACACCACAATCCGGCGCTGCGTATTTTCATGGTTCACTGTGTTGATACTATTCTCGAGTTCAACAGTGGCGATCTGGTTTAGTGGGATGAGCGCACCGTTGGCAGTGGCGATTGGCGTGGTTCTTATCTGGTCGATGTTCGACCTAATGGTATCGTTGACACGTATTACCAGGTCGAAGCTTTGTTGCCCCTGGATGACCTGGCTCACTGTTTTACCGTTGTAAAAAGTTTCCAACTCGTCTGCCACCTCGCCCACCTGCAAACCATACTGGCGTATCTTATTCCGGTCCATTCTGATCATCAGCTGCGGTAGCATTGCCTGGTTTTCCACCTGGGCGTCTACCACACCGTCAATGCCGCTGATGATGCCCTGCAAGGCAGTAGCCGTAGAGCGGAGTGTTAAGAGATCGTTCCCAAATATCTTTATGGCTACCTGGGCTCTCACACCAGACAGCAGGTGATCGAGGCGATGAGAAATGGGCTGACCAATATTCACACTCACGCCCTTCAGCACATCAAGGTTGTGACGCATATCGTCCAGGATCGCATCCCGATTCCTTATATTGTCACCCGTTTTTAAAGCAACATCGATCTCTGAATAACTGGGTGGTTCTGCATGCTCATCCAATTCCGCTCGTCCTGTTCTGCGGGAGGTAAGCGCTACACCTTCCACCTTTAAGATTTGTTTTTCCGCAATTGATCCGATCTTGTTTGATTCTTCAAGCGATGTACCTGCGGGTGCTATCACCGTTACTGTAAAACTCCCTTCATTAAAAGGCGGCAGAAATTCAGTACCAAAGAATGGCACAATAGCAGCAGCTACTAATATCAGCATAATGGATCCGAGGATCACCGGCTTCGTTCGCGCAAGGCTCCAGTGAAGCAGGCGCAGATCCCATCTTTTCAGCCATTTCACCAGCGGACTGTCGTGATCCGTTCCCGGCTTACGGGTAATGGATCTGGTTAGTGGTTGAGAGCCAGTCTGGGCTTGCGTTGCGCCTTCGTGCCCAACAGATGCAGAGCCGGTAGCCATTGGCGGATTGTCTAAACTTGCCTCGCTGGTTCCAACGGGTTTCCGTTTTTTCCAGAACTGAAGATTCACATGGTTTAAGGAAGCAGGTTTATGAAGCAGGTAGCTGCAAAGCACAGGTGTGATGGTAAGCGAAACAAACAAAGACGCTATGATAGAAGTGATATAGGCAATACCCAGCGGGGCGAAGATCTTTCCCTCTATGCCCTGCAGATAGAATAATGGAATGAACACCAGCACAACAATAATAGTAGCATACACGATCGAGTTGCGCACCTCGCTGCTTGCTTCGTAAATCACTTTCAACAGGGGACGTTGTTCTGCCTGGGGCAGGTCCCAATTCTCTTTTAATCTCCGGTATACATTTTCTACATCTACAATGGCATCATCTACCAATTCACCAATGGCGATGGCAAGACCTCCAAGCGTTAGCGTATTGATGGAAATACCAAAAAGTTTAAAAACGATAGCCGTGATCACCAAAGAGATTGGGATAGCAGTGAGCGTAATAATGGTGGTTCTGAAATTGAGCAGGAATAAAAACAGGATAATGATCACGAGTATAAAGCCATCTCTGAGAGCTGCCTCAACATTGGCAAGCGAGTTGACGATAAAACTTTTTTGCTGAAAAACATCCGTGTGAATGATGACATCTTTGGGAAGGGAGGCCTGCATCTCTGCAATGGCTTCCATGATATCATCGGTAAGCGACACCGTATTAGCTGTGGGCTGTTTTTCTATACTGAGGATCACAGCCGGCTTCCCGTTAAACGAACCATCTCCACGTTTGATACCACCTCCCAGTTTCACATCTGCCACCTGGCTCAGGGTGAGCACTGCCCCTCCTTCTGCCCTGATGACGGTACCTGCAATATCTTCGATGTCTGTTGTTCTTGCGATGTTTCTAATGAGTACTTCTGAGCCTGCGTTGTTGACGAAGCCGCCGGTAGTGTTTTGATTGGTAAGTTGGAGGGCTGCATCAATGTCGTCGACAGTAACGTTGAACTGACGCATTTTTTGCGGCGAGATCAGCACCTGGTACTGCATTCTCTCACCGCCGATAGGTATTACCTGCGATACGCCCTTCACACTCATCAATCTGCGTCGGAGTGTAAAGTCGGCAATAGTACGCAGGTCCATGGGCGATGTGGAATCACTGGTAATGGCAACCATCATGATCTGTCCCATGATAGAACTAATGGGTCCCAATTGTGGTGTAATGCCCTCGGGCATCTCCACGGTCTGCAGCTTCTCGGCTACAAGCTGCCTGGCTCTGTACACATCGGTTTCCCAGTCAAATTCAACGAACACCATTCCAAGTCCCGGTGAAGCTACAGACCTTACCACTTCCACGCCGGGAGCACCGTTGAGTGCTGTTTCCACGGGCAAGTTGGCCTGCGTTTCCACCTCCTCTGGAGCCATACCTCCTGCTTCCAGGAATACGGTTACGCGTGGCCGGTTGAGGTCCGGCAGTACGTCTACAGGGAGGTTCACCAAAGTAAAAACACCATAGGCCATAATGAGTGCCGCCAGCGCAACTACGAATAGCCGGTTACGGAGGGAGAACAATATCAGTTTATTGAGCATCTTGCTGTTTTAAAGCGCAGGCTTTTTGCAAAAGGAATACGACCGCATCGGCGAACCAGACATCAAATACGAAGCATGTTTTTCAAGCCTTGCCTAAAAAGCGATGGGCAATTCCACAAGCACTGTTTCCCAGGCCACAGCAACCGATCCTTTACGGGAACCGGTATTGTTTACAAAATACTGGAGCCTTTCTGTGTGCGCATTTTTTCGGGGCTTTACTTTAACCCTTACTACATCTTCCTTCTCATCGTACTCAGTGGCCAGGTGTTGTTGCCACTGCCTGTTGATAATTAGGGTCCACTCTGCTTTGCCCGGGATGGTAAAGAAGGCATACTTTCCGGCAGGGATCGTTTTGCCTCCCACTGTAATCGGGAGGTCAAATTTGATGGTAGTAGCATCGTGTGCACCGGTTACCCACACTTCGCCAAATGGAACGAGGCCGCCCCAGATGATGCGTTTGCGCACACCTGGAGAATGGTAATTAACAGTGATGCTGTCCTTATTGAAAAGCGCAAATGCCGTGGATTTGATACTTTTCTTAGTAGTATCTTTTAGCAGGTTGGGATTGTAACAAACCTCATTCGCGTTGTTGCCAGACTGTGCAAAAGTTACAACAGACAGCAGTACAAGTAAGGTAGTGAAGACAGATCTGGGCATGGCGCTATTTTAACGATTTAAAAAATTATTGCAGTTGACGTTTTTTCTTTAACTGGTAACGAAACACAAGGTGTGCAGCCACGCGGGAGAGTTTATCCGTCGGACTGTTTTGAAGGATCTGTGTTTCATTCATCACCCATTCGGTTGCTTTAAAACTACCTGAATAACCAAGCTGGGCACCAACAGAATTCCTGACGTTCTTTTTAGACGTATATAAAAATCCCAGCCCAAGGCGATAGACCATGGCATCATTGGAAAATTCCCGCTTCACTGTTTGCGGCTGCACGTTGGGTGAAAGCAGTACGCTGTCAAATGGAACTGCTGACGCATCCTTCTGAAACGTCAGCTGGAACCTGTCGAACCCCAGTCCTGCGAAAGGGTATAAAGCCAGCTGCGTGTTTTTTAATAAGTCGTACCCAAAATCCGCCGAAAAGCCCAAAAAGCTGGTGGAGGTACTTTTCTTTTCAGGATCGCCATTGAGGCTGCTTCCTCCATTGAAGCTGTATATCGAAATCAGCCTACCACGTTCCGCAAAAAATCCGAATGCTAAAGTACCTACTGAGTTCTTTGGCAGTTCTAGTTGAGGCGTCGCTGCGAGGCGCTGACGAAACCCTTCAAATTTTTGAAAACTCACGCCGTGAGAATGAAATAAAAATCTTGTTACCTCTGGTCTTATCCTTTTTTGCGCAAGGGAAGAAACAGAACAAAGCGCCATGGCTGCAATCAGAAAAATAGATTTCACATTAAATTTTTTAAAAGCCCTGGCTGCCACCGGGTAGCCAGGGCAGAGTGATTATCCCTTAGCTACATTAATTACAAAGTCGCCTGTATGCACTTTTCCTTCAGTCTGAAACTGAATCCAGCCACGGTACACGCCGGGCTTTTCAAAGCTGGTGTGCAGATCAAATTTCCCGTTCTCCACACCTGGGTGTACATGCAGGTATTCCTTTTCATCCAGACTAACTACTACCATATGCGCTTTTGCACCAAGGTAATTCTCCATGGTACTTGGGTCAATGGCTGCGCCTCCTTTAGTTACAGCGCCTGTAATATGTGCAGGGGTCCCGGTCACGAATTGACCGCCCTCCGGCGATAGCGTTACCGTAAAGCCATCCACATTGCTCACCAACTGGTTTGTGCTGTATTTTTTTGCTGTTGCTGTACTGCCTTTCACGTCTACATTGAGCTTATCCACGGTGTGATTGGCACCGCTTGGCTTGTAATCTGCAAACAGGGTATACTTACCTCCGGACGGGAATTTATGTTTTACTACATAACTGCCCTCGTCATTGATCTCGGGATGGATGTGATCGAAATAAGAAAGATCATCGCTAACAACAATCAGGTGGATCTTCTTTTCATGTTCTATATCCAGGGCTACCTGCTCGTCATTTTTGTCTTTCAGTTTCGGAATCATAGACAGGGTTACATCTGCGCCTGCATTAACGGTTGCGGGGTTGGTAGTAAACTGCATAGATACATTGCTGGGCGCTCCTGCGTTGTCATTGTGCTCGAGCTTCATACCGCACTTCGGACACTCATCGCCCTCTTTGCCTGTGACTTCCGGATGCATGGGGCAGGCGAATACATGATCACTGCTATGTTCAGCAGTAGCCGCTGTTGTTGTAGTCTCTGCACTAACCGTCTTACTGTCCCCGCTATTGCAGGAGGACAGGGCTGCGGCGAACAAAATGCCTGCGAGCGAACTGATTTTTAGAATGGATTTCATTACGTTTTATTAATTGTTTGTTGTGAACTTGCTGCTTCGCAATTTTCAGAAGCGTTTCTCTACTAGCTGTGTTTATGTGCCTGCTCAGGCTTTTTAACCACTGATTTTTTTAGGTTCATGTTGCACTCGGGGCACTTGCCTTCTTTAGCATAAGTTTTGTCTCCTTCGCATTTCATGGGGCACTGGTAACTAACAGCAGTGGCAGCGGTTGGCGCCTTTGTAAGCTTCATATTGCACACCGGGCACTTACCTGCTTTTGCATAGGTTTTGTCACCTTCGCACTTCATTGGACACTGGAAGGTAGCCTTGTGCACGTGCTTGCTTGTAGCGTTAGACTTTTTTGCGTTCGTCGACTGTGCATTGGAGGTGGTCGAAAGCGATAAAATCAGAACCGCCATTAAAAAAAATCTGAAGTGTTTCATGTTGTTTATGTTTATTTTATATTGACTATTTAGCTCGGCGAAACGACGTATGGGTTTGATCTATCTTCCACTCGTTACGCGCTTTTTTTAGAAGAGAGGTGGCAAATCCGTTACTGATGACCTCCTTACCATCTTTGAAGATGATTGTATAAGTGTAGCTTTCTGAAGTGTAAGCATGGGTGCCCAGCAAAAAGGCATTCACTTTATAATTTGTAAAACGGAAAGATTTGAAATGGGCTAGCTCCGGACCCAGGTGACGGGCAAGATAATTACTGATAGTCCCTTCATACTTGCCCTGTTCAATCACCTGCGAACTGTCGGTAAATAGCCGGGCCACTCCATTGGTATCGAGGCTTTCCAGTTTGGCTTTATAGGCGTTCAGTGTCGTTTTTATCGACTCCAAATCTTTGCTTTGACATACTGAACTCAACGACAGTAGCACACAGACTATCATTAAAACCAATTTTATCATGCTATATTTCTTTAATTGTTTACATCCGTGCTGACACAGAGTTTTATTGTCCCAGGTAAATCATTTTCATCTGGTATACGTTTTCGGTAACGATCCTTTCACCAGCCTCGGCTCCCACTTTTATCGCAGTATATATAGAATTAGTTGCTCCTTTTTGTATAAAAGAAATGCTGTACTGCTCTGCCTTGTCTTTGATGAATACAGCAGGTTTGCCACTGATATCTACAATTGCCACAGTCGGCACTACCAGCTGGGTAATCCGGCTGTCTCCATACTGCAGCACACGTACATTTTCGCCAATCTTAAATTTGCCGCCTGGATTTACCACTTCAAAAACTACCCGTTGCGACTGGTTCGCTACGTTGACCGACAAAGCCGTTGAAAGCATACGCAATGCATAGGTTGCAGTATCGCTGGTAGAAAATGCAACAAAACGACTTTGTTTTCCTGCGTCGGCAACTGCAGAAGAAAACACCTGCGTTTCTATATAAACTTTATCGAGGTTGGTGACCTCGAAGATGGTTTGTCCGGCAGATACAACAGCGCCTATGGCATAATTAAAAGTACCGACAACACCGCTTATCGGAGAAGTAAGTGCCAGCCGCTTTGTGCTTCCCGCACCACCACCAACATTGGCGTTCAGAAGGCGCAGGTTCTGTACCGCTGCTTCGTAACGGGCTCTCGCTTCCGATACATCCTTCCTGGCTGCAATGTCAGCGATAGATTGCAAACGGTCGTACTGTGCTTTAGCCGCTTTTACCTCGGCATTTAAACTATTTCGTTGCGAGATGATATCAATCTGTGTTCCTGCTTCCACCTGCTGTTCGATAGTTGCAAGGGTTTGTCCTTTCGACACCGACTGTCCGGGGGTGACCCTGATTGAAACGATCTTTCCGGTTTGCGGCGTTTGGATAACAGCATTGCCCAGCGGTGAGGCGGTTACCGTTCCCAACAATTCAGTCGACTGGTAAAAATTACCTGCGCCGGTTTGCAAGGTCTGGATGTCGAACAGAAATTGCGACTCTTTTTCAACTATAAACGCACTCGACAGTGAACCACCTTTCGCACCTCCTGCGCCATGGTCGTCGCCTCCATGTGCAGCAATTTTATTAACGCCCGCCGTGGGAATGAGCAGGAAAAACACCAGCGCTGCTACACTCACTTTGCGATACCGATTCTTCATCAGCAGGTACATCAACAACAGTCCAAGCAACAAGCCACCCGCGGCCCAGATCCAGGGATTACTGTACCAATGTGCGTGTGCTGC
>JBGTIL010000428.1:0-3685 GCA_041745695.1 Chitinophagaceae bacterium
GGTTCTAACATAAAAACACCACTCTACGACGAGCAAAATGATTGGCCAGATGATCCTAAACCGTATGGCGTTGAGAAATGGTTTGAAAATGACAGCGCTGTTTTAATAAATGATCGGTATGATGTATGGAAAGTCCTAATAGCAAATGGTAAAGGGATTAATCTTACACTTAATGGACGAAGAAAGAAATGGCAATATCGTTTCATTGATATGGATTTTAGCAAACAATTTATTTCCAACAAAGACACTTTACTTTTTAAAATCTTCGATGAAAATAACAAGAGTAATGGTTTAGCACTTCTAGATTTGGTGTCGGACACCGTGCCTAAATTGCTGCTAAAAGGCAATGTGTATATTAATGCAGTGCAACGATCCTATTACAATAACGTGTTATTATTTACACAGGAAAAATATTCCAATTCTCCGGACCTTTACACCTTTTCTCTCCTCGCACCGGAGGAAGTAAGATTAAGCCGGATTAACTCCCAGCAAAAAAATTATCTATGGGGCTCTGTCGAACTCTATTCATGGCGAACTTTTGACAATAAGAAGGTCGAAGGGCTTTTATATAAGCCAGAACACTTTGACCCGACAAAAAAGTACCCCATGATTGTTCACTATTATGAAAGGAATAGCCAAAATTTCAATTTGTATATACCGCCAACTCCATCGCCTGGCCGGTTAAACATTAGCTTTTTTGTTAGTAGAGGGTATGTTGTCTTTGTACCTGACATTTGGTATATAATCGGCCATCCTGGAAAAAGCGCCTATAACCATGTAGTCAGCGGCACTAGATCATTAATTAAAAAAGGGTTTATCGATAGTTCTAGAATTGGTCTTCAAGGACAAAGTTGGGGCGGCTATCAAACAAGCTATATTATTACACAAACAAATTTATTTGCTGCTGCATGGGCAGGCGCACCGGTTGCAAACATGTTTAGTGGTTATGGAGGTATTCGGTGGGAGTCTGGAATCAGTAGACAATTGTTGTATGAAAAAAATCAAAGTCGTATCGGCGCAACAATATGGTCGAAACCGAATTTATACTATGAGAATTCTCCTCTCTTTCACCTTCAAAAGGTTACTACTCCGCTTACAATCATGGCCAATGATGCTGATGGTGCAGTACTATGGTATGAAGGACTACAACTATTTACTGCTTTAAGAAGATTGAATAAGAAAGTTTGGTTGTTGAATTATAATTCAGAAGAACACAATTTGACTGCTCGTAAGAATAAAAAAGATTTACAAGTAAGGCAGCAGCAATTTTTCGACTGGTTACTTAAAGACACCAAGCCTCCACTATGGCTTGAAAAAGGTGTCCCCTATAACATGAAGGGGCAAAAAGGATATTATTTAAATAATTGAAGAAAACAATTTGCCGCCGCACTTGATGTAGGACTTAAAATGGAAAAAGACACTTACAAGCTTGGCGCACCGAAATATATCCAGTTAGCTTCCGGTTCGCAAAAATGCTTGGGTTAAAACTGTCAACTGCATGGACACACTAGGCGATTATGATTTAGACATCGATATTAGTGCGGCAGAGAAATTTGGACAAGGATAGTTTTGATGATTACAATAACCGGGTGCGAATAAAAATTCACACACTTGATTAGCTGCAAGGCAGCTCACCGTTAAAGAGCCTTTGCGGATGGTGAGCCAGACAGCCAGCGTCACGTAAGCCAATATCTGAATGTTATCAAACGAAGACGCCTACATAGAGAAGGTCGGAGAATACGGCCGTTCAGGATTCATGGGCGGGTAGTGAAAACATAAGAATGTACTCCAATATTGTAAGAAACATTACAGAGCGGGATGGAAGAATTTTTATTATTGTAGGACTTGGCCATGCAAGAATACTTTGTCATTTTTCTGAGAACAATCCAGCCTTTGGAATTGTAGAGGCGAACAAGTACTTACATCGAATAATGGTATAGGGAGAAATCAAAATTTATAATTCAAAGGCGGCAATGTGAAAATAATTAAATCAGTGACGAAAAATGGTTTACAGGGCGCTTCAACAGTTTGCAAGAAAGACACTAAAATCATACACAGTGTATTTTTTGATCTACTAAACTTCAGAAAGGCCCAATCCTAAATATTATAATTAAAAAATCAAGTTTGTGAAAATCAAATCACTTATTCAGACATTTCTCTTTTTGATGTTCTATTCACACTGTTTTGGTCAGGAAACGATATCCGCATTTGATAAGTCAAAACTAAAGTTAGACAGGATGTGTTTTTACAATCATAAGTATAGCAGGAAAGCTATCCAGGAGCAGTACAAAAAAATGGAGGAAGCGCAAAAGAACGTTGATATTCAATTGTTGTTGTCTCTTACCCATCCAAACTATAAATCATATAACTCAGATGGCACTGTGCTGGATTTTAATACCTTAAAGCTATACTGGGAAGGAGGGCTAAAAAAGGTAGTAGAAACCATCTGGTTAAAAAATGATATTCGGCAGTACAAACTGAATGTTGACACTGCAGTGGTAATGATCCATCAACAATGGAAAAGAAGGCAGTGGATGTTTGAAAAAATTAGAGAGGCTCAAACCGAATCTATGCATAGAGAAATATGGTTAAATACTTCTGACGGTTGGAAAAGATGGAAAGTAGATGATTTGCATGACCAGGTTTTTTATATTGATGGCAAAAGAGTCGATCCGACCAAACCTTATAATCCAGATGCTCCTCCATTTGAACCTGATAAGAAATAGAATGGCCTTAGTTAGTGAATGAACAGTTTTAAACGAAATCAAGCAACCAAATAGTGATTTATGCCCTTAACCCAATGGAAGGAGTTATATGCCCAGATGGGGGGGAAAGCTAAAAGATGCGGCTTTAAAAGAAGAAAAACTAATCCAACGTACCGAGGCCTGCATCAAAATTTGTGAAGAGTACAACGAAAAGCTGCGGCAGCTGATACTAAAAAAGGAATTTGCTTCTCAAGCAGATGTATAATACTCCCCTTATTTGAGACCATTCGGGCTACTTTTTAAGTTATAAATTGCTCAGCTGTACTGAGTGCTTTTTCATATCGCCTATTCGGTGTTTCCCTAGTCTTATGGTGGATTTTGTCGTGATAGTAGCTGATGTGGCGGTGAACTCCTTCATAAAGTTCAAAGCCATCATCAGCGGGATTTAAGTACACGTAATCGTATTTCAAAGACCTCCAAAACCTTTCGATCCATACATTGTCCAGTGCGCGTCCTTTGCCATCCATGGAGATCTGGATTTGTTGCCCCTCCACGTACTGCGTCCACAGTGCGCTCGTATACTGTGATCCTTGATCTGAGTTTACGATGGCTGGTTTACCATGCGTTTCAATAGCGCCTGCCAGTACCTCCTTGCACCACGAAGCGGCCAGTGTGTTGCTGATACCCCAACCGACAATTTTCCTGCTATACACATCCATAATGGCTGTCAGGTACATAAAGCCCTGCTTCATGGGGATGTAGGTGATGTCGGTACACCAGACCTGATTGGCATGTGTAATAGATATACCGTTCAATAAATAGGGTTTGATGAACATTCTCAGTCCTTGTTTGGTCAAATTCTTCCTGCGATAGATTGTACTGCGACCCATTAGCTTCAATAGCCTCCGGATGCGTTTAGGACCGACCGGATAGCTCCGGGCGACAAAATGAAGAACCAGTGAGACAACCTTCGGTGGGAT
>JBGTIL010000429.1:0-12149 GCA_041745695.1 Chitinophagaceae bacterium
AAACGGCAGAAAGTCTTTGTTTTTGGTTTTTAGCAGTACGATGCTTTATAGATCCACACAACAGAAAATCTACCAACCTTTTTATAGTTTGCTGAAATAAATAAACCGATTATAAAAATCGACTTACTCCATCTTTTAAAAATTAGTTGTGCAACTGCCAGATCATGTGGGCAGAAGCTGTCAATTAGGGATGGGTTCTTTTTTGAGAAATCGCAGGATAAGATTGTCGTTGAGCTTTTCAGGACTGCCATACCAAACAATTTTGTTTTCATCGTCAATCAGTGCAGTTCTCGGCAACGGCATTGTTCCATTCATGTCGATTCGGAGCTTTTTGTGAATCGCTTTTGTTGTGTCGCTTACCACAACCGTTTTAAATTTAACCTTCCGGAATGCTTCTGCTGCTTTGCGCGGACGCTCATAGGTGAAAGACAAGAATATGATATTGCTGTCTTTGAACGTTGCTTGTAGTTTGTTTAGATGAGGAACAGCCTTTAGGCACGGTCTGCACCAGGTAGCCCAAAATTCCAACACTTTGAATTTGGAATTAAAATCTTTGTTGGCAGGTTCATTCATCAAGAAATGTGAGATTTCGATTGCCTTTATCTGTGTATTTAGGAGTTCCAGTTGTGGTTTAAACAAATTTGATTGAGACAAGAGCATCAACGGAAAGGACATAACGGCGATAAATAAACTTTTCTTCATCACTCAGAGTTGCTTTTAAATTTCTGCTACCACCAGGATTAATTTGTGGACCCTTTTTTTCGTACGCGTATCGGGGTAATTAGTAATTTATACCGTTCTATTTTGTTTTTCGCTACTAAATCAAGTACATCAACCACTGTTTGATAGAAAGTTTCATGATGCGTGATAATGGAAAAAACTTTACTCCTGATAAGCTCCTTGTTGCTCTTAAACGTTTCACTCATTTGATCATACGATAGCCGCTGCTTTTTCCCGTTCAACGTTAGTAACGCCCATTCTTTATGAAGCTCTATGGAATGTTTATAATCACCAGCAGAAGGAAAATTTTCATTTGTTGCTTTAGGTAGCATCAAATCCAATTCTTTTAGTTCAGAGTCTTGGGCATACGAAGTCAGGAAACTTAGGACCATAAAAAGTAAAACAAAAGATTTTTTGTTCATAGTGACTTATTGAAAAGCATTCCAGATCACGTACGGTAGAACGTATTAGCGACGAAGCGGAACTGTTATTCTGTTCTTGATTTACATTTTACCGCTGATTAATATTTGTTGTTGAAAGACAGTGATACAGCCGCTTTTTTTCAAATACAATGTTTTGGCTGAAGTGCGCTCAATAGCTTTGAATTAAAACATCAGTCGGGATCTTGAGCCCTTCATGCAATCGGCGAATCATGTGCAATGTCAGCTTACGCTTTTTATTCAGTATTTCGCTGGTCCGGCTCTTAAGTCCTACAACTTTTGCTAAATCATTTTGAGTATACCCCATTTGTTCCATCCGGAATTTTATTGCTTCAATCGGGTCTGGATAGCCAATGGAATGATCTTGCTTCTCATAACTATCGACGAGAATGCCCAATACCTCTAACTCGTCGCCTTCCGGTGTGTCAGGCTTAGAATCAAAAATAGCTTCGAGCCTGCTCATTGCAGCAACATAATCCTTCTTTGTCTTTATGGGTTTAATGGTCATTGTATTAGATTTTAGTAGCATCTATTTTGTCATATTGAGCATGAGTACCAATAAAGCGTATCCAAACCATACCATAGTGGTAGTTGATCTTCACAATCAACCTGTAGTGATTGCCCTTGATGTAAGTGTGCTCATAGTTGCAGCCAACGGTAGTCTGTCTGAAAACTCACAAGAAGTCGATGAGATTTGAATATACGAAATTCTTCTTCCTAATCTGTCCGAATACATCTGTTGTTTTAAGTAGTTTTTAGACAGTCTGACGGACCGGGGCTTTGGGAAGGCAGGGCATTAAGGCAGCGCAGCTTGTTACCCGCTCCAATGTTGGTTAAAGATATATAGACGAAATCATATTCTTAAGTTCTGCTTTTAGGAACCGATGTTGGCAGATCCCTTGCTTCGTTTGATGTTACCAAAATTTCCACCATGCCTTCTCCTTTTTCAAGTTGGCTGCTTCTGGTTTCGATAATCTCGACTTAAAGAAGTAAAGCGTTGTTGACGGACTAACGTCTGGCTTCACGATAACTCCCGTCTCTATTAATTTATTAAAATCGTCTTCAAGTTTTTTCTTATCAAGATACCTCTCATATTTTTCTGGTTGTTTTGAAACGAAATCTCCAAGTCGCCAAAGATCAAACCCGTCATGTCGTTGCTGTGGGAAAAATGCGAAGTCAAAGTCAATGGACGTGTCATCGTCAAAGTCAACTGCTAAACCAATGCCATGAAAAGCATATCGCCTGATGTTATGCTTTTTTAATTTTCCAACTTGCGGATAAATCCTATCATGTCGGCAGGCGGTCAGCAAATCAGTTCTATTAAACTCTTGTTTAAACGCCTTCATAACTTTTTCAACCGTCGCTTGATATTCAGTTATTAAGTCAACGAGGGTATAAATATTTAATGACTCTATCAGATCCGTTAACAGCGGAAATATCTCATTGGCTAAATCTTTTCCGTCTTTATGTACAAAGTCGTCCCAATCACAAGTAGGAGCAAACCACAGCCACAAAATATTTATTTGGTCTGTGTTTCCTAATTTGAGTTTTGTGACACTGTCGGCGAGTGCTGCATGAAACTCCTCTGCTGAAAAGAAGTGACTTGAATAGCCACCTGTAAACTGTCTTGCTAATTCCTCCGCTTTGTCAAGAAGCAAGTAAAGTTGTTCAAGTTTTGAGTTGTCTGTCATTGTTTCTTTCGGTCAGTAATGATGGTAGCCTTGTTGCAGTAGTGTTGCTGCCAGCCCTAAGATAACCGCATTTTGCCGCAACCGTAAAATCCCAATCCCTTGGTCTTCAGCACAAGCCTGCTGCGCAACTTTTATTGCGCAGTGCGGCAATCAACCCAACTCAATGTCGCCTTACTGCCACGAACGGTCAAAGGGGCTTAATATTCGAAGTGTTCTACTTCCCGCATACTTCATGCAACGAGGCCAAGCGATGCAGTAAAATTTCCTCAGAGTGCCCAGAGCCAAAGCACGGGAAATGTCTAACTTGTTGCTTGCGGCTTAAAAAATTCACAGCAATGGATCCAGAGGTACTGGCACCAGTTGACACTAAGAATGTAGTGAGACCTGTTTAGGATCCTTCATTAAAATAAAAAATGAAAGTTGCATCATGGCAAATGATGGATGCATGGAAAAAGCCCGATGATGTGTAAACTTCAAATTGATTTCTCATTCTCCTCCAGCACTTGCTCCGTGTTGGATCTCAAACAGCACACGTAGCGGTCACAGTTAATAGCCATAAAACTACTTACGGAGTACATATGTCTATCGCGACTTTCCTGCCAAACCTTCCGCTGAAATACCGAACTTCAAGCAACAACCGTGAAACTTCAAAATCACCCAACGCAACATACCGCGATGACAATCCTACGCATTACACTCATCATCCTGCTTGCTATTTGCGTGCACAGTGCACAAGGTCAAACAAACGAGAAAATAATTTTTGATAAAAACGACAGTACCGAAGGCTACTACCTGGCGATCACGCCCGAGTCGAAACAAATAAAAGGGGTGATCCTCCTGCTCACGAGTTTCTATCCACCCGAAACTTTGCTGACTGAAACCAAATTACACAGTGTTGCCTCCACGAATGATCTGTTAACCGTAGTGGCACCCATGAAGCAAAAACTGTACGCCGACAGCTTCGCAGTCGATCGAATTAACAGGCTTATTAAAGACGTTCAGAGACGGTACACACCAGACAGCTCCAGGTTTGCACTTGCGGGCTTTGGCGAGGCCGGAAACATTGCCCTGCGCTACACAGAGCTGAGCCATCAGTTTCCAACCCAATTCCCTGTCCAGCCAAAAGCGGTGTTTGGCATTGATACGCCGGTAGACCTTTTCGGATTGTGGCGCTGGTCTGAAAGCCAGATCAAGAAGAATTACTGGCCCGGGGCTGTAGGAGATGCGAAGTTCTACATCGACATCATGACACAAGAAAACGGTACCATCTACAATAATGCAGAGCGCTACAAACAGCTGACGCCGTTTTGGAAAGACGCAGATTCAACCGGTAACGAGCAGTACTTAAAAACGGTAGCCGTCAGGTTGTACTATGATACCGACATAGAATGGCACCTGAGTAACAGGCGCAATAGCCTCTATGACACCAAGCTGCCCGATGGCTCCGAGCTGATCAACAGGCTGTTGCTCGCCGGAAACGACGAAGCAGAATTTGTCGCATCTAAAAAACCCGGGGTGAAGAATGATGGCTCAAGACATCCGGCAACGATCTCTATTGTTGACGAGGTAGCGTGTATCCAGTGGATAAAAAGGAGCCTCAATATTTTTGACGCCCATACCTGGATACCACCATACACCCTGAGTACACCACCCGGTTGGGGTGTAGAGCGGTTTGCGCTACCGCCCGACTTTGCACCGGCAATGACCTATAAAGGAATAGAAGATATTCGCTTCGCACCCGGATGGGGCGACAGCACCAAGCTAGACTACTGGTCTTATGCCTTCTTATGGTGGCTGGAAGGAGCTCCACAAATAGATGCAGCTGGCCTGCAACGAAACCTGCAGCTGTATTACGCTGGGTTGGTAAATCGTAATGTGATCGGCAGGAAGATTCCTGAAAACAGAGTGGTGCCAACCGAGGCAGCTATTAAAAAGGTTAAAACAGTATCCGGCGATCTGCAGACGTTTTCCGGAAGCATTCGTATGCTGGATTATATGACGCAGCGCCCCATGATACTGAACACGGTGATCCATGTAAAAGATTGCAAGACTTCAAATCGTGTTGCTGTGTTCATAGAGCTGTCACCCAGGCCGGTGAAACATAACATCTGGGAGCAGATGGAGAAAATCGCGAACAGTTTTTCCTGCAAGCAATAAGGACGAATGGAAAATCAAATTTTGCAGTTTTCAGCACTTCGCAAAATCGCCAATTACATGCGTGAAAAAATACAAAGTAAACGCAAGCAGAATGCCTGATTACTTATAGTGGCTGCAACACAAATTCTTGCCCAGGTTTAGCGCCAGAGCACAATCAAAATGAAATCTGATTTTGTAGATTAGGGGCTGTTCAGGATAAGGTAGGTGAAAACAAAAAACTTAAACCGGTAAAAAAACTGGTCAGTCTTACAGCATTGCTGCAACACTGGCTCCTCTCAAACAGCATTACGAGAAGCTAAGCGCACCATGTAACTGCAGTTCGACAGCCTGAATAAAATCGTCCGCCTGCTTTTCAGCGTTTCTAAAAACATAAAATTTCTTTCTTCCGTTTTTCAGATGGAGCGTTACCTGCGTTTCCAGACTGTTGTCCAGCGGAGCAGAATTGACCGATTGGATATCGGCAAAAGGGATAGTAGACTTCCACGTTTCCACAAACAGGGAAGCGTATATGCTCTTTATACCCGGTTCCATCCAGAATAATGTCACTACGCCCTGTAGGATAAAAAAGTAATCCCTTTCTTCAACAACCCTGTATACACAAAAAGCAAGCAGGGCAACCCAGAGTGTAAATGCGGCAAACCGCATGAATCCTTCTTTATTCTGTTTCAGCTTTTTCTCAATGACAGCAGCAAATTTGATCGTCAACCGTCCATCCAAGGTGATAAATTCGGTAGGCATAGCAGTAAAGAATTAGAGGTTAGTGTGTTACTCGAATAAATACTTTAAATATACTTCGGAATCGCCACGTTTGAAAGGGTCCCCTTCCATTTCGAAACCAAAATATCTCTTCCAAAGCATGATCAGTTAACAATACTATTTTTTGCCATACGACAGCAGGTTTGCCATCAACCTGTAAGCGCCATCCACACCCTGTGGTAACTGCCGGTACAGAGCATAAGCAAAGTACGTATAATGACCTTTTCCGTAAGGCGCCATCAGCCAGCCACCACTCTGCGGCGCCTGCTCCTGGTCGTGGGTAGAAATGATGGGGGTGTAAGCTTTATCCCAGGTTGAAAAGAATTTAGAACCACGGTGCTCTACCCAGTTCAAAAACGCGGCTGAATCAATCTTGTTGGGATAATTCAGTACGCGATGGTCGGGGTTCAGGATCGTCACAAGTGCGTCTTCCTCAGAAACCTCTTCTGAATTAGGTGGCAGCAGTGCAGGAAATGGTGCCATCAGGTTGGGCACAAATTCTGGTGTTTGAAAGAACACAAGCAGGTGCCCACCAGCTTTTGCAAAGTCCAGCAGGCGTTGATTATAGGCGGCTACATCCTTGCGTACAGCATAGGCCCTGGGTCCGATTACAATAACGTCGAAGCCGCCCAAAACGGAAGTGGCGAGGTCTGTTGCAGTTAGCAATTGTACGGTGGCACCCAGCTGCCGGATAGCGCCCGGTATTTCATCACCCACACCCATCACGTAACCTACTTTCAGGTCAGGTGCAATAGACACATCCATGCCCTTTACCCGGGTAAGGGCCGGGTAGTAAATGAGCGACTGCTCCAGGTTGCGGTATTCCACCAGGTGATAACCTTCCGAATACGACCTTCCGTTCACTGTGGCTATGGCCCGGATCTCGTATGTTTTTTCTTGAAGCCCTCCCGCGCTGACGCGGAAAGAAACATTCATTCTTTCATTGGGCTTGGTAAAAGAAAAAGGTATTACCGGGTTAGCAGACTGCCAGCCGGGTGGCAGCTCTAAGCTTAGTGCACCTTGCACACCGCCTTCCTGGTTGTTGATCAATTCTACCGTGATGTCGAGGTTCTTGCTGGTCCCTTTCACAGGTATCACACTCATCCTGGGATTGACGTTTACGGCTATGGCAGGCGCTGTTTTCAAAGTGTATTGATTATAGCCAAAAGGAATGTTAGACTGGATCACCTGCACAGGTTTGTATACTTCTACCAGCACGTCATTCACGCGGTACACTCCCATGGCCCGAACTACTGCCTGAGCGTTCGGAAGGTTAGCTTCACGGTTGTTTGTGTACGTATAGCGGCTCTCCTGCATAGATGCCCGGCGGTAGTAGGGTTGATCATACACTACTTTATCCGGAACAGTTACCAAAAATTTCCGCGCCGTTATTCCTTTAATTGGCTCAGGCAAATTGTTGGCAGTATCAGCGCTACTCTTCCAGCCACTATCTGTCACCAGGGTCATACTTACTGGCGTTACAGGATGGGTGGTTCCCATCACCATCGTAACGTCTATTTTTAATTTTTGACCCGGCACTGCAAAACCCATGGTAGGTCTGGGTTCGTAAAACCCGCCCGCCTCCTTTGCGTTGGTGGGTAAAGCCCGCGCTTCAAGTCGTACCGAAAGGATACTGTTTAGCGCATCCATGAACTGCCGTTCTTTTACCTGTAACATAAAAACCGCTTCGCGTTGCGATTGTAATGCTGCAATGACCTGCCTTGTTTGATGTAAACCTGCAGTTAGATAAGGAATGATGGCTGTGGGATTCGCTGGGTTGAATGCGGCCACTGCATCCTTCACTGCCTTCTCAATAACAAGCAGGCGATTCACCACCACCCTGGGTGCAGTTTCTCCAGTCAGCTCAAAGATGCCACTGATGGATGTATTGAGGCCTTCGAATAAAGTTGCTTCTTTTTCTCCTGTCTTTACCTGGCTATGCATCTGCTGGTAATACTGATAGGAGCTGCCATTGACCTGACTGCGATGACCACCATTCTGCGAGCGATGCAAACTGTATCCCAGTGCACCAAAGTTTTTATAAGTATCGCCCAGCCACGCGCTCTGCACACCGGTATTCATTCCTACATGCCAGCGTTCTTCTTTTCTTACGCCTCCGCGGTATAATTTCATTGCCCTCCAGGGGAGCAGTCCTTCTTTCGTAACCTGTTCAGGGAACGCACTGCGATCGCCTGCCAGGCGGTAGGCTTCCTGGCTGATCTCTCCGGCTGCCTGGTGGTTACCGTGACCATCACGCTTGGTACCCTGAAAACGCGACACCACAACCAGCGGCCGGTTGATGCGAATCACCCGCACCATTTCTTCCAGTACCTGTTGCCGCCCCCATTTGTCGTACGCCTCTTTCAGCCTTTTCGAAAAGCCATAATCTACAAGGTTGGTAAAGTACAGATCGTCGAGACCGTAATAGTTGGCAGCCAGCAGAAATTCTTCCGTTCGTAATAAAGCCAACTGATCGAAAGATTCAGGTCCTAAAAGATTGCCCCCACTCTCGCCCCGGTTTAAGGAAAGGATAGCAGTACGTACTCCTTTGCCGCGGCTTAAGTAGGTTAGCAGATCGGCATGCTCGTCATCCGGGTGTGCCTGGGTATGCAGCATGCTTGCGGTTGTTTGGAGCTTGAGCAATTTTTGCCAGATACCATTCAAGCCCTCGTCCTGCGGCAGCAGTTTAGAGTGGGCCTGCTGACCTGTGAGTGTGAGTACTTTATATAATGGTTGCCGGGCAGGCTGCGCATGAAGGTTTTTTTTAAAAAGGAATAAGCAGGCGGCAAAAGCAGTAATAACTACTACTTTAGAACTGCGCAGGGGCTGTGCCAACAATACATTCATAGCGCTCAAATTTCAATGATGTTTCTGGTATAATTTATAGCGAAATATCTACATGCGAACTAAGAATTTTTAAAAGCTGAAAGCTTCATCCCTAACTGTTTCCGATCAGGCGCATAAGGCTTGTCCTCCATTTGCTTTGTGTAGTGTTGCATCTTCCAGAAGCTGTGGACATGAAAAAGCCCCTCCATCTTACCGAAGGGGCTTATCTGAGTTTTCCACTTGAAATCACTTACTGCCTGATGAATTTAATAACGGCTTCATTATTCCTGTTACCAAACCGAATCAGGTACACTCCGGTTGCCAGGCTGGCTGTACTGATAGCCGTTTGCCGACTTCCCTCCTTTGGCTGTATTACGTGCATCACCACTCCTTCAATAGAGGTGATGGTTATCTTGCTCGTTTTCGATGCCATTCCATGTTGCAACTGAACTAAACCGGCAGCCGGCATGGGATATGCTGTCAAAGCACTACCTTTTCCGCCGTCGAACTGGATTACTGTAGAGTACTTGTGACTTCCGTCCGCATCTACACTTTTAATTCGATAAAACACCTTTGCCTGTTGAAAACCATCGGTGAAATCATAGCCGCTCCTTTGGCTTGCTGTAACAGATCCTGCGATACTGAATATCCTACCATCTGAACTTCGCTCTACCTCGTAGTGTAGCACATTGTGTTCTCCTGCCACCCGCCAGTGCAGTCTTGTACCAGTGCCACCGGCTGCTGCAGTAAGACTGAGAAAACGTACAGGAAGTGTGGAAGCTAATTTTAGTTGCACACTATTGGCGTTGTATACCATGATCAGGTTACTGGGAATGGATACGGTAGAGAAAGTGCCACGGATGGTTCCGGTTATAATAGAAATTGGATTGTTAGCTGTAGGCACAAACCCGTTAATGGCGGTAACATTAAGCGCGCCACCGAGGTGAGCTGTATCTCCCACCAGCAGGCGATCATAAGCGCTGGTATCAACACCGCCCACTTCAAATTGATGCACGCTGGAGGAGGTGGCGGTGTAGTTGCCGCTAACAGAGAACGCACCAGGAGAATTACCCGGAGCAAGCAATCCTGAATTGATCAGGCTGCCTGTTATGGTTGAATTTCCGGTAAGGGTGGAGGCACTTACAATTACACCTCCGTTATTATTAATCTTACCAGCATGAAATGTGGCAAGGTTCTCAATTTTGGCACCTCCGTTCAGTATGATAGTACCCTTATTAGCGCTCATATCATTATTCAGCAAGCCCGTTTCATTTCGTAAAGTGCCACCAGTGTTAATGGTAATAACTGCCTGGTTGCCCATGATTCCATATCCACCACCGGTTCTGTTAATCACACTGCCATAAATAGTCAGAGAGCCTATTGAGTAGCCTTCATAAGTGGTTCGATTGATAAGGGTTCCGTGAACGATGATGGTACCGGCATTGCCAAACTGTGCCCAGTTCTGAAGTGTCAATTGACCACCTGCAGCGATAATTAGGGTTCCGTAGACCATGCTCAAATTGTCTAAAGACGGGCAGGGAGTAGAGCAAAATGCTGGCGGACAGTTGCCCGGGCAAGCAGGCGCACTAGCAGTAGTACCCTGGATTATAATGGTGTTGCCACCATTCAAAGTAGTGGATGGAGGAACCAGGTTGTTCAACCAATTGTTCGGATCCTTCCAATCACCGTTGCCGGTAAATGTATAGTCCGTAGCGAAGGTAGACAAGGTTAGAAAACAGGAAAGAGCGACAAGCTTCAATCGCAGAGAAAACTTCGTAAACAATGGCTGATTTTTAAAAATGAAAAATGGGTCAGCGAAGGATGAGAGGAAGAAGCATTCTGAGGATGAGTGGGGAAAACGAAAATAAATAAAAATTTGAAACAACCTGATTTTTAGAAAAAGATTCAGACGATAAATTTCATTCGTATTCCTGCGATTAATAATATGTTACCCGTATATGTAAAAAAGAATTTATCTATACATCACCTGCGGCATCCTGTAACGGAGAATAAGTTTGCGATGCCAGAGATGGTGCCCTTAGACAACGTATATTTTTATCTATCAATTTATTATTGAACAACAGCGGGAACCATTATCGTACTACCAAAGAAAAGTGCATTTAAAAATAATTTGTTCGTGCCATACCAAAAGCCCCTAAAGTTGGGATTGTCGGCAAACAGGATTACCCTGCCCGCTCCTTCTGCACCGGTGAGAATAGCAGCCGATCCTTTCACCATCTTAAGAGAAGCTGGATGAAGATAGCCGCCTATCAAAGGATCTGCGCCGTACTGAGCTACCGTACTGTAAGGATTGACACTGGGAAGAAAAACGGTAGTGCCATTTTTATATACAGAAATACTTCTATTGGTAACACCAAAACCGATGGGATGCGTGGTATCCACATCAGCCCGAAAGATAGATCCACCCAGCGACTTGGCACCTTCAATATCCACCGCAGCATCATAATTATAACGGGCAATGTTTTTCTTCAGTGTGTCCGGCACTACTAACTTTTCTTTCGTAAATCCCTGTTTGATAGCCCACTCACTTGCTGTTTTTAGTGTGATGAGCGTACCACCATTCTGCACCCAGGCTTTGATTTTATCGGTTGCTGCCTTATCCAGTAAAGCATAATTGCCCGATACCATTACGATGGTATTATAGCGACCCAGATTTGCCCTGCCCACATTCTGTATATCCATTTTCGTAATAGGCATAGACAGGCGCTGATCCAGCAGATGCCATACTTCGCCGGCTTCTGCAGGAGCAATGCCCTGACCAATAATCATCATGGCTTCCGTAGGACGGAGCGTTCTCAGGTAACCGCTTCCAAGATCCACCCCACCCGCACTGTAGCCGGTAGTGAAGCCATAGATCTGAATGGAGGCAGCCCTCGATACCTTGTCTACGAGGCGGTACAGCGAATCAGGCGAAATGCGCTGAAGATTCACCGGGATCGAAATACTTCCATAACCAAAAGTTCTCTGCTGCCCATCGAGCACGACGGTGAAAGGACGAAAAGCAGATTGCACCAGAGCACCACCTGCCTGCAGGTGATAGATGGCCTTGTGCGCATTGTAATCGGTAAGGCTAAACAGATAGGCGTAGTTGCTACGGGTGACACCTGCAGGTGACACAGCAGAAGGAGCAGTTATCCGGGCCCCTTGACCGGCAACCGTTTTTAATTCTGCGTAGGGCAGATCGTAAGCATGAATGGCAGACCAGGTAGAGGCATCATAAAATAAACTGTCGGCGTAGGTAATCCCTTTTTCAAATAAAGACCGCACCATAATGTAATTCGGTTGCTCGGCAGGTACCACATAGGTTTTTCCTTTGGCAAACTTTTGTTTGCCTATGCTGAGGTCGGTTGCATTACTGTAAACCTCCACATCATGCAACAACAGCAGGTCGATAAAGGCATTGGTTCTTGTATGATCTTTTTCATCACCTAACACATAGCTTTTGATGCTGGCGCGCCGGGCGCTTTCCGCTGAAGATTGATAAAACTTTCGGCGCAGTTGAAGCAACTGTGCTTTCTCCGCAAGAGAGGCCCTGATG
>JBGTIL010000430.1:0-3225 GCA_041745695.1 Chitinophagaceae bacterium
AATGCTGCTGATTTTAACCAGTGCGAAGTGTTGGTTACAGATGTGATCAGCGCGTTTGGAGCGGTAGATGTTTGTGTGAATAATGCGGGCATTTCAAAAGATGCCCTGCTGCTGCGCATGACTGGAGACAATTGGGATGAGGTGATGTCGGTGAATTTAAAAAGTGTGTTCAACATGACCAAGCAGGTGATACGTCCTATGATGAAAGCAAGGAAGGGCAGTATCATCAATATGAGTTCTGTGATTGGTGTCATGGGTAATGGAGGTCAAAGCTCCTACGCTGCCAGTAAAGCAGGCATTATCGGTTTCACAAAATCTATAGCTAAAGAACTCGGCAGCCGCGCTATCCGCTGCAATGCCATTGCACCGGGTTTTGTGGAAACAGATATGACGGCCTACCTGAACGATGGCGCAGCAGCAGATAAATACCGTGCAGGCATTCCTTTAGGTCGTTTTGCTACAGCAGAAGATATTGCCAATGCCAGTTTATTTTTAGCATCCGACCTCAGTAGTTATGTAACCGGGCAGGTACTCAATGTAGACGGTGGCCTGCTCATGTAAGAAGGTTTTTCCCCTTTACCAATATGACCATTCAAGAAAAAATTCTCTACGGGGGACTTCTGTTTTTTTTCGGCGCCCTTTTTTATGCCTACACAGATACGATAAACGGAATCGTTATCGCGTTGCTGCTGTTGTATGCTTTTTTTTTCGTCGGCAACTTTAAAAGTAAATGGGGTTTGCTAAAAGAAAGAAAGCACATCGCTTTTATGATGCTCTTCATCCTGCTCCTTTTGATCAGCATTTTGTTCTCGGACAATACGGGGCGGGGCTTTCGCTACCTCGACACAAGACTCGCACTCTTTTACTTTCCTCTTGGTTTAGGCCTGCTGCAGCTGACAAAACCATTTAAGGAAAAGAGCCTGTTGGGTTTTGCGCTGGTTACCACGGTTGTTGCTGCTGGCTTGCTGGTGTATGGTATCTATGCAGCTACTGTTTTAAATAAACCGGAACTCCTATACAACGACTCGTTGACCGCGGTGATCGGAAGACAGTCTGTGTACGTTGCGCTGCTGGTAAATATCTCGGTATTTATTCTGAGCTATTGGATCTTTTACAAGCCTGTCAGTGGTAAGAAGCAAGCACTTCTTTTGAGTGCGCTTTGCCTCCTCCTCGTGTTCAGTTATTTTTTAGCCAGCCGGTCTATGATGCTGCTGCTTTTTGCTGTTGCCATCGGCTTTATCTTTCACTACATACTGACCAAAAAGAAATACCTCGAAGGTGCAACACTTTTAATGGCACTGGGTATCGGTGTGTTTCTGGTATTTAAGTTCTTTCCGCAAACGCTCAACCGGTTCCGCGAATTAACCTATACCCAATTTGAGTACAGTAACCGGGGAGCCGAGAGTCATTACAATATGGAGGTAACTGCAGACCAATGGAACGGGGCTAATTTCAGGCTGGCTGCCTGGCAGTGTGGCTGGGAGCTTTTTCTACAACACCCGTTGACAGGTGTAGGGCTTGGTGACAAGCAGGATGAACTGGTAAGAGCGTATGCGAAAAAAGGGTTTCAGTTTGGCATAGACACGAAAAAGAATGTACATAACAATTACCTGGATGTGCTGATCAGTACGGGCATTATTGGATTGGCTGTGTTTCTGGTGGGCTGGCTGGGGCTGCCCCTGTATTACAGTGCCCGGCAAAGAGATTGGCTCGCTGTACTTATCATTGGCAGCATCGGGATTGCACTCTTCACAGAAGTCTACTTCGACCGTACGGTTGGTGGAATGATCGTGGGATTCTTTGTGCCTTTTTTACTTACAGACTACAGGAAGGAAGTGGTTTAGTGATTGTCTGCAATGTACATTTCGATGGCTTGTTTGGTATCGCCAAAAAACTTCAGTTCGCCGTGGTCGATGTAAGCCGCACGGCTGCAATATTTTTGGATGGTATCCATGCTGTGGCTTACGAGTACTACCGTTTTGCCTTCGATCCAGGAGCTCTCAAAAACCTTAATGGCTTTCTCCTGGAAGATCATATCGCCGACGGCGAAAATCTCGTCCAGGAACATAATATCTGCGCCGGCGTTCACCGCAATTGAAAAAGCAAGACGTGCGATCATACCGGATGAAAAGTACTTTACCTTGGTATCAATAAATTCTTTGAGTTCTGCAAACTCAACGATCTGGTCGAATATTTTGTCGATCTCTTTAATTTTTAGCCCCAGCACAGAGCCGGAAACATACACGTTTTCCCGGGCTGTGAGTTCATGGCTCATGCCTACGCCCAGGTTCATGAGCATGGTGGAACCTTTAATATTGACGTAGCCAGTGTCTGTTGGATAAACGCCTGCCAGCAATTTTACCAGGGTGGATTTTCCGCTGCCGTTCCGTCCGAGTAAGCCAACACATTCTCCTTTGTTTATTTCAAGTGAAAGCATTTTCACTGCCTGAACATCTTTACGACGCGGTGGATTAAAAATATTGAACAGCCGGTGTTTAACTGTATTGTGGCTGTCTTCAGTGATGTGAAAGGTTTTACTTACATTTTTAGCCTGAATGGCAATTTCGTTATTCATGGTAGGTTTTATAATTTTTCTGCAGCCCTGGATCCCAGTTTATTCAAAAGGATCATGCCGATCAGCAGCAAAAAAATGGCGTAGCAAAAATCAAAGATAAAAAGTTGCAATTCCGGTAGAAGATTTTCCATCATAACGCGTCTGGCATTAATGATTATTCCTGCCAGTGGGTTAGCATAATCAAATTGTGGCAGTGCCTCCTTGAACAAGGAGAGTTTGTAAAAAATGGGGGAAAGAAAAAACAATATTGACACAAAGACCTGCCAGATCTGATTTATATCCTTGGCTATAATGTAGAGGCAGGATAGGATTAACGACATAGCCAGAGAGAGGATGAACAGGTTTATGAATAGGGGTATGATCCAAAAATTAGCCAAGTGTAGACCATTAGATGCTGGCTCAATAAAACAGTAAAAAAGAATAAACATTACTAGATTGAAGAAAAAACCGATTGAGTTGCTTAGCAAAGTAGAAACATAAATTTCCAGCTTATTCATATTGCTGTATTCATAAAGATATTTTTTGGTATTTAATATCTGAATAGTCCCGGATGTACTCTCTACAAAAAAGATCCAAAGAATGATGCCAATAAACAGGTAAGAGGCGAAGGCTGGAACGTCGCTTTTAAGAATGATCTTAAAAACAACAAA
>JBGTIL010000431.1:0-3327 GCA_041745695.1 Chitinophagaceae bacterium
TTGTTAAAATGTGTACATCAGCTTGAAAAAAGGCATGCAATTCCTTTTGAAGCATCTGCAATTGTAGCTGGTCATATTCTCCAAGGGGCTGTAATGCAATGATTTTATGTTGGTTCTTTTGCCATAAAGAAGGGGCTGTACCTTTCCGGCAGCCAGCGGAAAGTCCAACTGCTAACAGTATTGTGATGAAAGTGTGCATTTATATTGCTGCTAACGTTTAAGGTGTTTCTGAAGCACCGGTATTCTGTGTTTCTTCAGCTTCACCCAGGCTATAAAGTTGAATAAAGATATTGAGTTGAACACATGCATTCAAGCCGCTGTTTTAGAAACACAATGTTATGCGGTCGTTTAGTTTTTTTGACTTGTTCGTTTTCTTCTCACCGCTTCTGCTTTTTCGAAATAGGATTTTGCTTTCCCTTCATCCCCTTGCGCTTTATAGTATTGGGCCCAGCTGTCGTAAACACCTGGGCTATTTGGGTAAAGCCGCTCGTAGAGTTGCAAAAACGTCAGGGCTCTTTCAAAATTTTTCTCCATCGCTGCGCTCCTCCACGCAAGCCCTGCCAAATCTGCTTCAGGCGGTAAAATGGTATATCCCATCTTCTCTGACACTTTTTGATAGTGGCCCACCAGAACAAATGCTGTGCTGTCGGTTAGTACCTGAAAAGAGGGACGCCTGTAAAAATCAAAAATGAACTTCAGGGCATCGTAGCTGCCAATCAAAGGAATGGAGCCATGAAATTCATTGGGATAATACTTTGACTGCCACCTGAGCGACTTGTTTGTTGTTTGTAGGAGCCTACTTTCAAAAAGGAAAGGTGCCCGAAAGCCAATCGTGGATGTTGTCGTGTCTTTTTTTGCCTGCGCCGTGTCGGTCATTCCCGCAGGTAGGCTGTTGGAGAAAGCAAGAAATAGTGTTTTGCCGTTTAACTGCCTTCGGGAGAGTAGTCCGGCAGACTCGCTGAGCAGTTGCATCTTGTCCCACCAGAGCGAAGGGTCAACAGCGGCATAAGCGGTAAATAAACCAGGATGTTTCAAAAGCGTATTGACTACCAACAATCCTCCGAGCGAATGCCCAACTAGTAGCCGGTAAGGAGCAGTTGCATAGTGAGCATCGATGTAAGGCACCAGCTCCTTCTGCAAAAAGGCGGTAAATATTTCACCGCCGCCATTGGAGGGGTCAAAGTTGGATGGATCATGCGTGGGTGTCAGGTCCCGGTTACGGTTGGTATTTACAATGCCTACCACAATCATTTCGGGAATAACAAAATTGCTGCTTAAATGCTTGACAATACCGGTGAAAAACTGAAAATGGCTTTCTCCATCCAATAGATACACTACCGGGTACTTTGCTTTTACGTTGTAATTTGCAGGAAGGGAAATGTAGAACTCTCGTGTTTCATTTAAAACCTTCAAAGCTAGACTGTCGGTTTGCCCAATCGAAAGCTGATGGTTGTCTTAACTGAACAAAACAGCAAAAGGAAAAATCAAGAAGAATAAAAGTGACAGTCTAATCATCTTAGAACTTCGGAGGGTGATTTAAAATGCCGCATAGCGTTTTTCAGCTTTATGCATTAGTGGGATTCATTGTTCTAATGCTCACTTACGCTTTTTATAGATTATTAAAGATATTCAGTTTAAACTTATTCCTCAAGCCACTATTGCATAAAGCTGTTGTTACCTGGCGTGCCTCACTGTCAGTTTGATGATGCCTTTGTTTTTAGTTGAGCTATTGCTTTTAAAACAGCTTCCCTATTCTTAGAAGAAGTCATCCATTTTGGAAGTCTGCTCCCCAAACTTTTATTAGCCATTTCTTGTGTATTCCTTTCTCTTAGTTTAGCTTCAACATGTTCTTTTAAAAATTCCAAATGGTCATGGCTATAAGCCCACAAAGTGTTGTCGCAGCAATTCGTTGTCAGCCAAAGCTGAAGATGAAAATAAGGGTCGATCGGTCCACCAATAATTAAATATCTAACAGGAATGGATGTGGATGAGGCAGAAAACAAAATAGATTTTGGTTTTTCTTCAAGTCGCTTATTGTAGCCACAATGAGTACACGTCACCTTTATTTCATTTTCATTGATATTTCTAACAGGTAAGTCTGATGTTTTGACAATTGCCTGCTTGTTGCATGACGGACATGCAACAAGAATGTCCTTTATAAAATCATACACTTGCTTCTGATATGTGTCCTTGGTGCGTTGTAGTTTCATAGCATTACAGGTAACGGATCGGGGGCTTTGCGAAGGTTGGGCGTTTTATATTCTTCAGTCTTACACCTGCACAAAAGCCAAATAGTGATTTGCTGTTCAATTTACTGCTTCAGCCCAACTTTTGCAAAACGGCTGTTAGCTGCACACCTGTAGTTGCAGGCTCACCATATTTTCCAACATGGCTTTTTAACCTCTTGGGGATAAAAAGCTCCACCAACGATTGTTTTTGTCCGGTATTTAAATGAAAAAAATCTCCATTCGCCCTCTTCGCTTGCGGGCTCATAAGCAAGACCGGTCACACAGTCGCAGGAAAACTTGACGTCTTTAAAACCAGCCAAGGATAAACGGTCACTGTACCAAATGGTGTTGGTGCTAATTTCTATTACGGCGATATCGGTTTGGTCCACAGCGATTAGGAGATTATCATGTGTCTGAAATACATAACCAAAGCCAAACCCAAATGTCTTTACCGGATCTTGTTCATCGTCAGCCATGATGTAGCAACTCCCACAAGCAAAAACCACACTTCTTTTATCTTCAGGATAATCAAAAACGCCACTGAAGTCTGCCAAACCGCATTTAAAGTTTGCGACCCAACTTGTGCCGTTACTTTGGAAGAACTTAACGACAAAGCCTTCGGAATAATATGCAATACCATTCTGAGAGATAGGAGTATACATTGGACCGTACGCTGGAAGCCCTTCTAGAATCTCATATCTTTTTTGTTGCACGGTCGTGTGGGTTGCAGCTAACGGATTGGGTGTTTGCGAAGTGGCTGAATTAGAGTTCCTGTCGCTCGATTTACCTTTGAGTTGTCGATTATTGCTCTGTTGATTAAATATAGTTCTGAAGCAGGCATTTTGCAAACGCCATGTGCTTGTTGCACAACTACAAAATACGACAGAATATTTCTACTTTCAGGCCACATTTCACTGCACTCTTTTGTCTTATAAAGTATGCAAGGAAGAAAGCAACACCAGGAGAAGTTGTTTGTGTCTTTTCAACTCTCTCAGAAAGTACCACCCGACAATTTCTACCGTAGACTCCATGCCACACTTGATCTGCGCTGGCTCTATAAAACTACCGCCAGGTACTATGGCACTGAAGGACAAAAGTC
>JBGTIL010000432.1:0-3639 GCA_041745695.1 Chitinophagaceae bacterium
ATCGGGCTTGTGCTTCCGGAACTTAAAGGAAAGCTTGATGGCAGTGCACAGCGTGTTCCTGTGATCACTGGCTCACTTACTGAGTTGACAACCATTCTGAATAAAAAAGTAACCATTGAGGAAGTGAACGCTGCGATGAAAGCCGCTTCTAACGAGAGCTTTGGCTACAATGAAGATGAGCTCGTAAGTTCAGATATCATAGGTATCTCCTTTGGATCTCTTTTCGATGCTACGCAAACAAAGGTGATCACAGCAGGTGAAGTGCAGCTTGTGAAAACGGTTAGCTGGTACGATAACGAGATGAGTTACGTATCGCAGCTGGTGCGCACAGTGAAGCATTTTGCGCAAATGATCAAGTAATGAAACCGAAGTTTCAGGACGTGCTGAAGTCGCGGTCAGGCAAGAGCCTGCTCATCTCCCTATTGAACGAACCTGTGTTTTTTAATTTTTAAAATATAGTGCAAAAGGCTTCTTCCACGAAGCCTTTTGTAATTAACATCATACAATCATGCTAGCATTTAATGACTATAATTTTTCGGGAAAGAAAGTGCTTGTTAGGGTAGACTTTAATGTACCGCTTGATGCCGGCTTTCAGATTACCGACGATACCCGGATCACTGCAGCCATTCCGACTATAAAAAAAATTGTATCTGATGGCGGCTCAGTAATCCTCATGTCACATTTTGGAAGACCGAAGGAAGGACCGACGGATAAATATTCACTGAAGCACATTGTGAAGCGGGTGAGCGAACTGCTGCAAACCGAGGTGCAGTTTGCTGCAGATTGTATAGGTGAGGAGGCGAGGGCAAAAGCGGTTGCACTCGCGCCAGGCCAGGTTTTGTTGCTGGAAAATTTGCGTTTTTATAAAGAAGAAGAAGCCGGAGACCTTTCCTTTGCGGAGAAATTATCGAAGCTTGGTGATGTGTATGTGAACGATGCATTTGGAACCGCACATAGGGCACATGCGTCTACTGCAGTGATCGCGCAGTTCTTCGGCCCTGATGCCAGATTGTTTGGACTGGTAATGGAAGGCGAGGTCAAGAGTGCAGACAAGGTATTGCATGCCAATGAAAAACCATTTACAGCTATCATTGGTGGTGCAAAGGTTTCAGACAAGATCCTGATCCTCGAGAACCTCCTCGAGAAAGCTACCGACATCATCATAGGTGGCGGCATGGCTTACACATTTGAAAAAGCGCGTGGCGGCAAGATAGGTACTTCACTGTGTGAGGAAGACCGAATACCAACTGCCCTCGACATACTAAAAAAAGCCGAGGCAAAGGGCGTGTGTATCCACCTCCCTTCTGATTCCATTATTGCAGATAAATTTGCCGAAGATGCCAGCATTTCCTCTTCGCTCAGCAGCGCCATCCCTGATGGATGGATGGGTCTCGACATTGGTTCACTGGCCTGTGCCATGTTCAGAAAAGTGATCCTTGCTTCCAGAACAATTTTATGGAATGGTCCGATGGGCGTATTTGAAATGCAGAAATTTCAGCATGGCACCAAGGCAGTGGCAGATGCGATTGCCGAAGCAACGGAAGCCGGTGCTTTTTCACTGGTAGGTGGTGGTGATAGTGTGGCTGCTATTAACAAGTTTGGTTATGCGCAGAAGGTAAGTTATGTATCCACAGGCGGTGGAGCACTGCTGGAATATTTCGAAGGAAAAAGTTTGCCCGGTATAGAAGCCATGGCTAAGTAGTGCAGGCGGCGTGCATTGTTGCTTATGGTGCAGATAATGATAATAGAGGGCTGGAAACAAAATTAGTTTCCACTCACAACAATAATTTTGTCATTAGTTCCATTGCCCGTACAGATGTACACTTTACCGTCTGGTGCCACACACAGGTCTCGCATCCTTCCATACACCCCGTTCAGGAATTCATTCGTCTCTACTATTTCTGTTCCGGCAGTTGATAGTTTCATCTGGTATAGCCTGCTATTCTTAAGGGTTGCCACAAGCAGCGAGTTCTTCCATTGTGGTATCGCATCGGCATTGTAGAAATCGAGACCACATACGGCAGCCGTCGGTGTCCAGGTTTTGATTGGCTGCGCAACATTGTTGGCGCTGCAGAAAGCCTGTTCGCTGCTTTCATTACAAAGCCTTTTAACCTGGGGCCATCCATAATTGCGGCCCTTTTCGATGATGTTGATTTCGTCGTCGCTATCCGGTCCGTGCTCCGATGAATACAGTCTGTTGCCATTCGCTACCAGCCCCTGTGCGTTGCGATGACCTAAACTCCAGACGGGATTATTGGCCGTTGGATTATCGGAGGGGATACTTCCATCGAGGTTGATACGAAGGATCTTTCCATTTCTCCCGGAGCCGTCCTGAGCCGAAGGCTGGTCGGCTGCATCACCTGTAGACACGAACAGTTTATTATCGTAGATCACCAGACGGCTGCCATTGTGAATTCCGGCGGCTGCTATATTGTCTAAAAGAATCAGTGGCGCAACCAGCGTGCTGCCATTGTATGTAAAGCGCACAATCTTTTCTTTATAGCCATTGTTGTTATAGTTATAGGAAACATAAACATGAGGCGTTGTAGGGAAAGAAGGATGGAGTACCATACCAAGCAGTCCGCCCTCACCGTTGCTCTGCACATCTGGGATTGTATACACCAATTGCACTGTTCCTGAAACCGGATTGACCCTGCTTACTTTGCCTCCACGCTCTGTCATCCAGATAAAATTATCGCTGCCCCATAAAATTTCCCATGGTTGGCTCAAACCCTGCGTAAGCATCCTGTGGTTGATATTCGCCGGAAGTTGTACGGGTGGACCTGGTGGACTTGGTGGAGTCGTATTGGTTTTATTACAGGCAAGTGTAGATAGACATACAATGAGAATGAGTGCTAAGACCTTCATGCAGGACAGTTTGGCAAGAAACTTCTAAAATCATGCCGTGGAATGGAAATTGCTGATAGAGGCAGGTGACTTTAAAATCGCTAATTTTAAATACAAACTAAACAGAAAAACAAAATGAGACGTTCTTTGCCCTTATTAATAGTTGTCGGTGTACTGGCATTGCTTCTTTTTTGGGGATGCGGTAGTTATAATGGCCTGGTGCAGCAGGATGAAGGTGTGAAAAAATCCTGGAATGCTGTACAGTCGCAGTACCAACGCCGCGCAGACTTAATTCCAAACCTTGTTAATACAGTGAAGGGCGAAGCCAATTTTGAACGTGGTACATTGAACGATGTGATCAATGCGCGTGCTCGTGCTACCTCTACCCAGATAAGCCCGGAGAACCGGACCCCCGAAAACAGTCAAAGATTTCAGCAGGCTCAGGGTCAGGTCAGTGGTGCACTTAGCCGTTTGCTGGTTACAGTAGAACAGTACCCGAACCTGCGCGCCAATGATGCGTTCCGTAATTTGCAAACACAACTGGAGGGAACTGAGAATCGCATAACTGTTGCCCGCAACGATTTCAACGAAGCAGTACAGGTATATAACACCAAAGTGCGCACTTTTCCTACTACCATATTTGCTGGTATAATGGGATTTAAATCTCGCGAAGGTTTCACGGCCGATCAGGGTACGCAGAATGCACCCAATGTTGATTTTGGTGGAAGCACGCAACCTTCGGTAAATTTTGATACCTCAAACCGCTAAGCATTGAATCTATTCCCCTGGCGA
>JBGTIL010000433.1:0-6507 GCA_041745695.1 Chitinophagaceae bacterium
CTATGAACCTCATATCCCTTTTCTTTGGTAAAATATTTTACGCAATAGGAGGTATCAAGTCCTCCGCTGAAACCAAGAACTAGTTTTTTGCCCATGTACCCGATGATTAGAAATTAAAAAGATGAAACAGCGACACCTTCAGTTTGCGACCGTTGGTTTTGTCTTTTTTCAACAAGCGGTTTAAAAAACGATTCCGCTTGATCTGCAAAAGTCTTTCATATACTTTGCTTTTCTCGACAAAATGTTCACCTGTTTCTTTGGGCTCGTAATGATCTTTGGGATCGTAAAGCATGGCTGTGCACAGGCAGTTCTTGCGCTCTTTCAACATAAGAATGTCGAAGTTGACACAGCTCTTGCAACCTGCCCAAAACTTTTCATCCTGGGTGAGTTCGGAATAGGTAACCGGCTCGTAGCCCAGGTCGCTGTTGATCTTCATCACAGCGAGGCCTGTGGTTAGACCGAATATCTTTGCTTCGGGATACTGCTCCCTGCTTAGTTGAAATACTCTTTGCTTGATGCCTTTGGCAACACCACTTTTACGGAACTGGGGCGATACGATGAGTCCGGAGTTTGCAACGTACTCTCCTTCCCAGGTTTCTATGTAGCAAAAGCCTACCCATTCACCGGTGGGTGTTACGGCGATGACAGCTTTGCCTTCGTCCATTTTTTGCTGCAGGTATTCAGGACTTCTCTTGGCGATGCCTGTGCCTCTTGCCTGTGCAGATGCCTCCATTTCCTGGGTGATCTGTATTGCATAGTCTTTATCGGCAGGTGTTGCCACCCGAATGATAATATTTGAATTCTCCACGTTGAAAAGAAAATTAATATAAGGGAAGACCAGTCCTAAAAAAATTGAGCCAGGGGAAGTTTTACTGATAGGGACCTCGGTCAGCGGTTAAGCCTATCAGAAACGAGGTCTGGACAGGTAGCGGAAGAGATCGAAGCACACGGCATACACTCCACTCGCATCGGGCGCGTGGAAAATAAAATGCTTGGTATGTGCCGTACTGTTCATTAATTTAAAGAGATACAAATGTATAGTACTAAAATCAATAGGTATAAAATTATTTGTTAAGGCTAAAGGATGCTTTCGGGTACTTCAGTTTTCCACATTTACTAAATTATTTAGGAAGACTTGTTTACTTTGTACAAAACCCTGTAATGTCTGATATAAAATGCCCGAACTGTGCTACTGTGTTCAATGTGGAGAATGTGCTCTCGGCAGATGCAGAACAACGAATGAAGCAGCAATACGAAAAGCAATTCCAGGAATCGCTGCTGACGGTGACTACCCAGAAGAAGAAGCTGGAAGACATGCAGCAGGCCTTTGAGGAAAAGAAGAAAAATGAAAATGAGATCTTCCAGCAAAAGCTCCAAAAAGAAAAAGAAAGGTTGGAAGCAGAGATAGGTCAACAGGTGCGCAAATCAGTGGCAGGTGATTATGAAAATCAATTAAAGACCTTACAACAAAGCTGTTCAGAGAATGAAGAGAAGCTGATCCTGGCGCGACGAAAAGAGGTTGACTACATGAAGAAAGAGCGCGAACTGGCTACCAAAGAAGCAGAACTGGAGCTGGTTCTTGAACAGAAACTCGTGGAGGAGCGAGCGCAGTTAACGCAAAAAATCCGCGGAGAGGAAGCCAGTAAAACCCTGCTTAAAGAAACAGAATACGGACTAAAAATGCGCGAGCTTGAAAAGCAGCTGGAAGACCAGCGTAAACTTGCTGAAGAGATGAAACGCCGTGCGGAACAGGGCTCCATGCAACTGCAGGGAGAAGCCCAGGAGCTGTTGCTCGAGGAGCTTTTGCGTATCAACTTTCCATTTGATATCATTGGCGAAGTGGGTAAAGGTGTTGAAGGGGCAGACTGTATCCAGTCGGTGAGGAATCGGTTGGGAACAGACTGTGGTCAGATCATATTTGAGAGCAAAAGGGCGAAGTCATTTAATAATGCGTGGATCACAAAACTAAAATCCGACATGCGTAACCAGCAGGCGGAAGCAGCTATATTGGTTACCAGTATCTACCCAAAAGAAATGACCTGCTTTGGTGAAAGGGATGGCGTTTGGATCTGTTCGTTCAGTGAAGTAGTTGCATTGACATCGGCGCTGAGGCACCTCATTATTCGGGTAGCAGAAACGAAAGAGTCGGAAGAAAATAAGGGAGAGAAAATGCAGATGCTGTATGGCTTCCTAACTGGCATCGAGTTCAGGCAACACATTGAAACGATCGTTGAAGGATTTCTTTCCCTCAAAAATTCTATCACGAAAGAGCGGATCCAGATGGAAAAGATCTGGAAGGAAAGGGAAAAGCAATTAGAAAAAGTACTGCTCAGCACAGCCGGCATGTATGGTTCCATCAAGGGCATCGCCGGCGCTTCTATCGGATCTATTCCTATACTGGAGGATGGTTTTGATGAGGAGGAAGTGACTCCTGCGCTGGGCTATAAATAAAGGACTTACCCATCATCATTTGCATGCAGGGGCAACAGGGTGAATTTTTATTCGGGCGAACTGCCGTTTGCTTTAATACGCTGTTAGGGTGCCGTGGCAATCCATGTCATCACCAGGTCAGGAAACACCTGGAAGTTTACGGGGAAGCGCGTGTCGAGCAGCGGGTGCTTGAAATGGCCTTCCAACCCACCTGATGCTTCATTAACGCTACCTGACAGGCGCAGCATGTCGCTGAAGTCAACATTCCCACGGCCCCACCATTTAAACATCGACTCTTTTGCAGACCAGAGCAGTGTTGCCGCTGCAGTATCGTTTGATGGTTCCTTAACTGACAGCAGCCTGTTTTCATCGGGATGTAAAAATTTATGCGCGATGAGAAGCGGCTTGGTAGTTGGGATTTCTATATCGATACCCACTCTTTGTTTTGTGCTCACGATCACGGCCGCATAAGCCCCACAGTGAGAGATCGAAAAATGATAGGCTTCATTTTCCAGGAAAGGCTTGCGGGTGTCGGCGATCAGGATCAGGTGAAGGGGAAACCCCGGAAAAAGATATGTAAGCAGGTAGCGTCCTGCCAGGTGCTGCAAGCGCTTACGCGGATGGGTGATAGATCGGTGCAGCGGCACATGAGCACTGAAGAAATCAGCTTCTTCTTCAATCTTCCAAATGCCCAGCCGGGTGTACGCATCAGGCTGGTGCTGAAAAAAAATAGGCATGAACGAAATTTTCTGTTTTATTTTCCATGCAAATTGAAGCTTAAAATTTAAAAGAGCCTACTGATGATCCTTTCCGACACGCGTATACTGGAAGAAATAGAAAAAGGCACTATCAAGGTGGAGCCGTATGACCGCGAAAGTCTGGGAAGCAATAGCTATGATGTGCACCTGGGCAAGGTGCTTGCTACCTACCGCGAGCATATCCTGGACGCCAAGAAGCACAACGAAATAGAGTCGTTCGAACTGCCCGAGGAAGGCTTTGTTCTTTATCCCCACATATTTTACCTTGGTGTAACAGCAGAGTATACAGAAACTCACGCGCATGTGCCCTTCCTGGAAGGCAAGTCGTCTACAGGTCGCCTCGGCATCGACATTCATGCTACGGCAGGTAAGGGTGATGTTGGTTTCTGCGGTCACTGGACGTTGGAGATCTCTGTAAAGCAGCCCGTGCGCGTATATCCTGGTATGCCCATCGGGCAATTAATTTACTTCCCGGTAGACGGAGAGATTGCAGTTAAATACAACAAGAAGGTTTCTGCCAAGTACAGCAACCAGGGCAACATGCCGGTCGAGAGCATGATGTGGAAGAATAAGTTTTAAGCAGATCGAATGCCTGGATTACACCATCGAGCTTGTTCAAAGCAACGTTGGTAGGCCTAAAGTGTTGTGTTAGTATCAACCCAAAAATGATCTCTCCTGTTTAACTTTTAAAAGCCGTTCTGTCCTCAGCAAGGGTTTGCGGCTGCGCACACCTGGTGCTGATCAACCCGAAGGCAGTTTTTTCAAACTGTATTCATTGTCCAGATCGTGTAAGTGAGATAAGATGCAAAGCCTACCCAGGCCAGGTAAGGCACGAGCAGCCCCGCTGCTAAACAGTTAATGTTGGCGAACGCAATAATAGTGGCACCTATCATCAACAGCAGCAAAAGAATTTCTATAGTAGCCCAGCCAAGCTGGTGTTGATGGAAGAAGATGATGGTCCAGAAAAGATTGAGCACCAGTTGTACGCCCCACAACCCCATGGCTTTTTTCTTTTTCAGTTCGGGCGCTTTGCTCGTCCACACCAGGTAAAAAGCGATGCCCATCAAAATATAGAGTGTGGTCCAGACAGGTGCAAACAACCAGGACGGCGGGTTCCACGCAGGCTTCTGAATTTGCTGGTACCAGGTTCCGGTGCCCGTGATCGTAAAATAAGCACCCACTGCTGCAGCCGCTTGCGGAAGCAACAAAGAGATCACCAGTTTCATCCAATTCTTCATCTTGTGGTAACAATTGTTTAAGGGATTAGATGGCAGATGTTCCGTATTTTTTGGCATAGGCTATCAGCCAGGCTACCACTGCATTGTAAGAACCCCTGCCTTTGGGCTGATTGTTCATTTTGAGATAGCGATCGTAGAACCGGGACACAAAGGGCTCCACGATATTCTCCTGTGAACTTAGGTAGTCGAGGTATGCCTGCCTGTCGCGCAATACCTGTGGGTGTGCCGTTTTTAAGAACAATGCGGCGGCACCGCGTTCCCTGCGCAACAACTCACCAACAGCATACAGATACATTTCGAAATAAACAGAGTAGCGAAATTCCGGATTGCTGTGTTCCCTGCCGGCAAAAAAGCCAACCAGGTTCGCTTCGTTCTCCTTTGCATAACCGATCTGGTGCGCCATTTCATGGCAGAGCACGAAGGGTTTTAGAAATATGGGTATAGATGTTTTTAGCTGTGCTTCGCCTGTGAAGGGGTTGTAGTAACCGGTAAAGCCAAAGTAGTGTCCAAGAGGTGTGAGCAGAGAGGGCTTGATGGAGGATACCTGGTATTGCAAAAAAGGAAAGCGTTTCTCCGCAGTTTCGTACGCCGCCACTCCTTCCTCAAATAGATCGCTGTTGCTACTGAGACGGGTGCGTTCTGTACGACTCACCTCATTCCCATATAAACAAAGTTTTTGTTGCAGTGCGGCCACAAGGTTGGTCAGCTCGCTGCTGCTGTAAGGTGCTTCCTTTAACGCCAGTTGTGTACTGATTCCCTGGCGGTTGTAGTTCAGCCCCCACAATACATTAAATAAAATATAGATGACCAGCGCCACCGTTACAGCCTTTCGTAAAAGCGTTACCCAGGGTACTGGCGCAGAACGGGAGTTCTTCAACACTGTAAAACCTTTCCAAATCAGCAAAAGAAGATAAATAGTTGCGGCGGCGTACAAGAGATCACCGACGCTGAAGGGGATCCATCCCAGGAGAGCCCGGCTCGCTACGGCCATAACCGGGTAAATTCCGTTTGAATAGTAGGTTTCGACCCAGCTTTCGTTCAGAGAAAAAATCCGGATCAGAACGGCGCAGAGGCCCAAAATAAGCAGAACGGGGTATTTGAACACACGGTGGAGCATAATGAAAGAACTACCCTCGTTTAAAACTTTGCGTAAAATAGTCCATTCCCGCCTAATTTCTTTACCTTTGCCGACGCTAAAAATGGGGAGCATGAGCAACCGTCGTGAATATGAGATCGCTTTCGTGGGATTGAAACCCGGCGTTCACCAGTTCGAATATATTGTTGATCATAGTTTCTTTGAAGATTTTGGCGCACAGGATTTTATTTTAAGCGAAGGGATCGTAAAGCTGCAACTGGATAAAAGCAGTAGTTTTTTGATGCTTCGCTTCCAGGTAGGGGGCAAGGCACAGGTGAATTGTGATCGCTGTAGTAATGAATTGCCTTTACAGCTTTTTGAAGACTTCACAGTAACGGTGAAGATGAGTGAAGATCCCGACACCGCCAACGAAGAAGAAGAAGATCCTGATGTGTACTACATTTCCCGTGGGGAAAGTACCCTCGATGTTAAAACCTGGATCTACGAATTCATTAGTCTTAGCATACCGATGCAAAAGACCTGCGAATTTGAGAGTATGGATGGACCCTATTGTAATGCTGACGCCCGGGCAATTCTGGAACGTATAAGGGTTCAACAGAATCAACCACAGCAGAACCCGCTTTGGAAAGGATTAGACAAGTTCAAGAACGGAAACGAAGCGGTAGAAAATACAAACTGATGTGTCAGCACTGATCATCAAAAAAAACAGGCAGGCGTAAAAATCCTGCCGACAGTTTGAACATAGAATTTAGTAACAGAATAAAAATAATTAGTTATGCCAAACCCCAAACGCAGACACTCCCAGCAAAGAAGCAAAAAGCGCAGAACCCATTATAAAGCAGTAGCTGCAACACTTTCAACCGACGCCACTACAGGAGAACTTCATGTTCGCCACCGCGCCCATGTAAGTGAAGGCAAGTTGTATTATAAAGGACAGGTAGTTGCTGAAAAATCGCCCGTTTAAAAAGTATTCCTCTTTTCACTG
>JBGTIL010000434.1:0-2816 GCA_041745695.1 Chitinophagaceae bacterium
GCCGGGGTTATCTACGACCGTGCTCATTCTGCTTTTGCCCAGCTACATCCCGCCCAAATTGATTGGGACGCCGCGTTTGAAGGCGTTAGCTGGTTTCACTTTAGTGCCATCAGTCCGGCACTAAATGAGGTTGCTGCCCTGGTCTGTCTTGAGGCAGTAAAAGAAGCTTCATCAAGGAATATTCATATATCTGTAGATTTAAATTATCGTGCTAAATTATGGCAGTGGGGTAAAGCGCCAGGAGAGGTGATGCCCGGGCTGGTAACTTATTGCAACCTGGTGATGGGAAACATTTGGGCGTCGGAAAAGATGTTGAACATCCCAATTGAAAATCCCCTGGTTATTAAGCGGGACTACCTCGAACAATCACGGGTCTCGTCTGCTGCCATCCTGCAACAATTTCCAAAATGCAGCGCGGTGGCCAACACGTTTCGGTTCGATAAGGATAAGGGGTTGTACTATTATACCACGCTCTTTGAGAATAAACGGTTGTATGAATCAAAGGAATATAATACCGAGCGTGTGATAGATAAAGTGGGAAGTGGCGATTGCTTCATGGCGGGTTTGATTTACGGCTACATACACCAATTGCTTTCGCAGGAAATTGTTGACTTTGCCACCGCCGCTGCTTTTAGTAAATTATTTATCAAAGGAGATGCGACATCCGCAACTGCCGGTGACATAAAAAAGGGTTATTTTGATTATGCATAAAAAGGAAAACGCGACGCTACTTCTTACAGAGCAAAAATTGTTGCCGCTCTACTACCACGATAGTGAGGAGGTAAGCACCAGCATCCTGGCTGCATTATACAGCGCTGGAATCAGAATGGTGGAATATACCAACCGGGGTAATCAGGCAGGAGCTAATTTCAAGGCACTCAAAAAGCACATTAATGACAACATGCCCGGTCTCTTGTTAGGTATAGGCACGATAAAAACTGCTAAGCAATGCACTGAATACATTGACGCAGGTGCCGACTTTATTGTTTGTCCGATTGTAAACCCCGAGGTGGCGGAGATGGCTGATGCTGCTGGTCTGCTCTGGATTCCCGGTTGTCTTACACCCACTGAAATAGCACTCGCAGAAAGCGTAGGCGCCCGTATCGTGAAGATCTTCCCCGGCAATGTATTAGGTCCTTCTTACATCAGCGCCATCAAAGATTTATTTCCAGGCATTAGGTTCATGCCTACTGGTGGGGTGGAAGCCACAGAACAAAACCTGCGCGACTGGTTCAACGCTGGTGTAGTGGCTGTGGGAATGGGAAGCAAATTAATCAGTAACTCACTGGTTGATGCTGCGGATTATGAACTTTTAAAGCAACATACGGTGCATGCCATGAAGCTGGTGCACGAAGCCGCAGCCGGGCGGGTAGTAAAAGCATAAATTGGTCAGGGACAGGGTCGTAATAAATAACAAACATGAACGGAGAAAAATTACAATCAGGCGCAGGTACGGCAACAGCTTTCGGTGCAGCAAATGAAACTCTTGGCAGGTATCGCTGGACCATCTGCGCGCTCCTCTTTTTTGCTACTACCATCAACTATCTCGACAGGGCTGTGATCAGTTTGCTGAAAACCGAACTCGAAAAGGAATTCAACTGGTCGGAGACGGACTACTCTAACATTGTGATTGCCTTCCAGGTTTCTTATGCCATAGGAATGATTGGTGTAGGCAGATTCATAGACAGGGTAGGAACAAAGGCTGGGTATGCCATTTCGCTGATTGCCTGGAGTGCAGCTGCTATCGGTCATGCCTTCGTGCGAAGCACATTCGGTTTTATTATCGCCCGTAGCGCCCTGGGATTGAGTGAAGCCGGCAACTTTCCGGCAGCCATTAAAACAACTGCCGAATGGTTCCCAAAAAAAGAACGTGCTTTTGCTACAGGAATTTTTAATTCGGGTACCAACGTGGGTGCTATACTGGCGCCGCTCACGGTACCATTTATTGCAGCTAAGTGGGGCTGGCAATGGGCCTTCATTATCACTGGTGCCATCGGATTGATCTGGTTAATTTTCTGGTACTGGCTCTACGACATTCCTTCCAAACAAAAAAGACTCAGCAAGGCAGAGTACAACTACATCCACAGCGATGATGCGGAGGGCACCACAACCCCGGTGCAGGGCAGTGCTGTTTCAGACACGGCTGTGGAAGAGCCAAAGATCTCCTGGTTCCGGTTGCTCAGTTTCAGACAAACCTGGGCTTTTGTACTGGGTAAATTTTTAACCGACCCGGTATGGTGGTTCTACCTGTTCTGGCTTCCGGCTTTTTTGAAAGCGGAGTATGGGTTAACCGGAACAGACATTGCCCTTCCTGTAGCACTCGTGTATACCATGGCTACGGTTGGAAGTATTGTCGGGGGTTGGATCCCGCTTCATTTTATAAAAAGGGGATGGCCGGTTTTTCGTGCGCGAAAAACTTCAATGCTGATCTATGCCTTCTGTGTGATACCGGTGATCTTTGCGCAGTGGCTGGGTTCTATTAATATGTGGCTGGCGGTAGGGATCATTGGTGTGGCTGCCTCTGCGCATCAGGCCTGGTCGGCTAATATTTTCACTACTGTTTCCGATATGTTTCCGAAACGGACGGTTGCTTCTGTTACCGGTATTGGAGGCATGGCAGGCGCGGTCGGGGGTATCCTGATTGCAAGGCTGGCAGGCAGGGTGTTCGATCACTACAAAGCCCTTAACGATCTTGAGACAGGTTACTATATTATATTTTTTATCTGTGGAAGCATGTACCTGCTTGCCTGGGTGCTGATGCACTTCCTTACGCCCCGGATGAAAAAGATTGAATTATAATATCCTCGCCGCGAAGG
>JBGTIL010000435.1:0-9899 GCA_041745695.1 Chitinophagaceae bacterium
TATACCAATTCATCATTTCTTGTCTGATCGTTTCTTCTTCAGAGGTGTCTGAAAGAACTCGTTTGTAGGTCATCGTCTTAATGTCAAGACAGTATTGAACTAAAATCCAATAATTGTAGTACTGCCTGGGTGCAATCGTGCTGTCGGCAAGCGTTATTTCCCAGGTGTTTTGGGTGGTTTTGGTAAGCCGGGTAATGTTTGTTGCGAGATGATTCTGATCTTGGTTTTGCCGGGCGACATATTCGGCATAGCCTTCCCACTTCCAATCCGGAATGTTTGCTACCGGGTTGGAATTCCAGAATCCAAATTGATTGAACTGCATACAATGTGTTATCTCATGGGCCAGTAATTGCGTCAGGTTCCATTTGTAGCCATGCAGTTCAAGATAATTATTTTTAAAATTTACTGTGCCTTGTAGCACCACTTTGTTATAAAATCCCCAGGCAAAAGCGTTTCCGCGTAGGCTCCGGATTAGGCCAGGGTAGTATGAACCATTATTCATGCAGATCTGTAGCTGAAGCTGGGAATCATATAACCCGCTTTGTTTTACAAGTGCTGCAGCAGCGTCCAGAGTGCCTGTCACTCCCGAATCAAGAGGATGAGTGTGAAAAACTGTGTAATTGTTATGAGTGGTTTTATGAGCATAGGCCCAAACAGGATTTAGAATAACTATGAGTAGCAGCACTGTGATAAATAGACCCAAAGCAGTCAGGCGAAGTAGCCATCTTTTGATTGTTGGTTTCATGTGTAGCGCTCTTTGAATTGACTATTTAATCGTTAACAAGATACCATTTAGATGAAAAATGCGCACAGGTGTTTTAAAGGTTCAACGGACTGCGTCGGGCAATGAAGACTTATGTATGTGTTGCTGCAGCCAGGTAATCTTCATCAGGGAAACTGTATTGTTCATTCTGTAGCATTGAATTCTTAAATGCACATACTGCGTTTTTTAAAAGCTGCCCGTTAGGCCACTGCCTCACTGCATTACGCTTCAGGGTAAGGGCAAAGACAACAAAAGTCTGCATAGCGTTTTAGTGATCATTTTTCTTAACTTCCCTATCCAAACTAATACCATGAGACAAAGATGCACAGCTCTCTATATTGTACTTTCCTGTTCACTCGCCATTAATTGCTTTTCTCAGACTCCCAAACTAACGGTTGCCGAAGTGCAGTTTCAAAAATTCGACAAGAACCAAAGCGGTTGGCTCTCAGGAAATGAATTGCTGGCCTGCGGTTGTAAGAATTATGACAGTGACGGTGATAACGAAGTCACCCGGCAGGAATTTCTTACAGGGAATGGCATTAAACCGGGCTCCATCAAACGAGCAAACCACCCCACTGAAGCTGCAAAAACGGCTGCTGTGGAGGGAAGCAACGTTCAGGATAACAACATCCAGGGAGCCTGGTGGTTTTCTTCGATATTGTACGCGGATGGTACAGATTACGTATTACGCAATCGTCAAAGTGGGCTTGATCTTAACCCCAACGGAAATTACGTACTGAATACCTGGTTGGGGGGCGCCAACAACATGCGAACCGCCGGTACTTACGTCGTATCCGGTACCAAGCTGACACTGCATGAAAAAGGTGGCGAAAAAAAAGTATACCAGTTTAAATTGAGTGAAGCCGGGAATGTGATCACCCTCACAGCTCCGGATAAATCAGGATACAAAGCAGAACGTTCAAAGAAATAAACTGGTACAAGTGCTCCGGGTGATGCTGACCATCTTATCTGAATTGATGGCGGCTGCGTGTTCAATCTGCTTCGTGATCTGGATTCAATTGCAACAAGTCTTTGAAGGGTAGTCAAGTCATTGTTACCCGCATCGTGATTATTGTTTACATGGTTAACTTAAAAAAAATGCACCAGAATATTCAGTGCCTTTTATCTATTCCAGTCTAATAAAATCAGGTTGGTCTTCTGTAACGCACCGGAGCTGCCGGCTCTTTCTTTAATTCTATGCCTTGCGTTGGAATCAGTTTCAAAGCCTCCTGCACCGCTCTTTCCAGCTGCGGATCTTTGCCGGCGATCAGCAGTTTCGGGTCCTGGAACACTTCTATATCCGGTGCAATACCGGTAGCTTCTACCGCCCAGGCGCCGTCGGTATCAAAAAAGCCGCCACGCGGTGCTACCATTCGTCCGCCATCCAAAAAGGGCGGTGTATCCCAGGTGCCTACAAGCCCACCCCAGGTGCGTGTGCCCACTAGCGGACCGATCTTATTTTTGCGAAACATGTAAGGCAGTAGATCGCCCCCTGAGCCTGCATTTTCGTTAATGATCATCACCTTTGGTCCCCAAATACCAGCCATTGGTGTTGTAGACGGCTTGTTGCCCTCAACGCGATTGTTGAAATAGCCCTGGAGTTTACGGCCCATGATGTCGATCATATAATCTGCTGCCGAACCACCACCATTATTACGCTCATCTATCACAGCACCTTTCTTGTCCTGCTGCGCAAAGTAGTAACGGTTAAAGGAAGTATAGCCGGGGTTGCCGGTATTGGGCACATACACATAAGCCAGCTTGCCGCCAGAGAGTGCGTCTACCTTACGGCGGTTAGATTCAATCCAGCCGCGGGAACGTAGTCCTGCTTCACTTGCCACGGGCTCCACCGTAATCAATCTTCCGCCGACAGCAGAGGGCGTTTTATTTACCCTGATCTTTATCTGCCGGTTGGCTGTTCCTTCAAACAAACTGTATAAGTTCATTGACGCCGTTAGCGGTCGCCCTTCTACTTCAACCAGGTATTCGCCTTCCTGCACGTCAATGCCTGGGCCGCTAAGTGGTGAGCGAAGGTCGGGGTTCCAGTTCTCGCCTGTATAAATCTTCCTGATCTTAAAAAAGCCCTTGTCTTGTTCATAGTCCGCTCCGAGCAAACCAACCGGTACTGGCGTGAGTTCCGGGAAATCTCCACCAGATGTATAAGAATGCCCGATAGAAACTTCACCCCCTAATATGTCGATGATATAATTAAGGTCTGAACGGTGCTGTACATGCGCAATCCAGGGCTTATACCAGCTGTACACCTTATCCCAGGGCGCGCCATGTGTATTGTTTACATATAGGAAATCGCGCTGGTAACGCCATCCTTCCCTGAAGATCTGCTCCGCTTCTTTAGCCGGCTCTACATACGTCTTCATGTTTTCTACAGCAAGCTTTCCTTCGCCGGGTTTTACAGCAGGTGCCGCTGTACTTACAATAAACCAGCTGGCAGCGCTTCTGTATAAGAGGTTCTTACGGTCGAAGCTGGTAACCACTGCAGACGCATCTTTTAAAAATTCCGCAGCTTTCTTTTCTTTGAGATTATACCGGTGAAGTATAACCGCAGGCTCGTTGGGAACGGCCTCCGTGTAAAATATCTGTCCTTCCGGTCCGGCAATTAAAGCGGTGTAATTGCGGGCTGGAATGTTCAATGAAATGATCCGTTGATTGATATTGTCAAAGTCTATCCGCACCTGTACGCCGGGAACCTTGGTAACGATGGCTTTCACCGTATCACCAGTGGTTTTTGTAACCATCACCGGAACATCTGTGGCGGCTGCTTTTACAGGCTCTTCATCACTCTTGGCGGCTACCGGGTTTGGATATTCCTTGGCCAGCACAGCCATGTACAGCGCGCGTGTAACAGGATAGTTATAGCTGCTCATATCCAGCCAGCCTGTGCTCAGGGCGTAGTCTGTGCTCGCTAAAAAATAAAGGTATTTGCCACTCTCGTCCCACTGCGGATCGATGGCGTCTGACAAGCCGTCTGTCAGTTGCGCATTCTTACCTGTTTGTACATTGTAAACTTTCACTGCTTTAAACTGGTTGTCCATGATCTGCACATAGGCTATCCATTTACTGTCTGGCGACCAGGCAGGCTTCAGCGTTCTGTTGGGATGCGCCATCTTATCGGTTGCCACCAGTGCGAGTTTGCTGGTTGCAAGGTCCAGGCTCCAAAGGTTATAATCTGTATCGGTGAAGGCAATGTGCGTTCCATCGGGCGACCAGCTCGGCGCGTAATAAAATTTCTTGTTGGGGATGGGATAGGTTTTTGCCGTGCCCATGCCGAGTTGATCGGCAACCGTCAATTGGTACTCACCACTTGCATCGGAGAACCAGGCAATCTTTTGTCCGTCTGGCGACCAGGACGGATAGCGGTCCGCAACGCCTGGTGACCGCGAGATATTTCTCCAGTCACCGTTTTCCTTTGGCACCGTAAAGATCTCACCACGGTATTCAAATACAGCCCGCTTGCCGGTGGGTGATAAGCCTGCATTGACAAGGGCAGCGCCAGGTACATTGCTCCACCGGGCGCGGCCCCAATTTAGGTCGCCGCGAACCTGTATTTCAAGGGGCTCAGTTTTGCCATTGGCAGGATTCAGTTTATGTAAACGGGCGCCCTGTTCGTACACCAGAACGCCATTGCCGGCGCAGAGGTTTTTAATATCAAAATCTTTATGAAAGGTCAGTTGCTTTTGCGCTTTTGTTTTGGGGTCGTACGACCATACATTGTTCGCGAAATCCTGTTCAGACAGGAAGTAGAGCATGCCATTATCCCACACGGGTGCGGTATGCCTTTCTTTATCACCCTGCACGGTTTTGACGGTTTCCTGCGATTTCATGTTGAAGATCCAGATCGGCTGCGCCTGTCCGCCCCGGTAGTTTCTCCACTCCGGATCCCAGAAAGAATAGGGTTGAAAAGCCATATGGTTACCATCTGGTGAGAGGCTGCCCACCCAGCCGAATGGTAATGGCAATGCTTCAGGATTACCACCTTTTGTTGCCACCTTAAAAAACTTTGTGTTGGCCGTAGGATAGCCTTCACGGGCTGAAGTAAATAGGATCTCGTTACCATCCGGCGTCCAGCCCTGCACGATGTCTGGTTGCGGATGCCAGGTTAGTCTTTTGGGTTCACCTCCTTCAATGGGAATCATATACACATCTGTATTGCCATCGTATTGTCCGGTAAATGCTACCCACTTTCCATTCGGGCTGAGACGCGGATTATTCTCTGCGCCAACGGCTGTTGTCAGTCGCCTGGCTTCCCCGCCCGATAAGGATGTCGACCACAGATCGTCGCCGTGTACAAATACAATATGGTCTTTACTAACTGTGGGCTGCCGCAGGAGCAAGGTGCCCTGAGCCAGGGCGATTGCAGGTAGTAAAAACCATGCAGCTAAGAAACAGACGTGGAAGGTTTTATTGAATGCAGACATGTGCAGAGATTTGTTGTAACAGGTAAATGAATGTAAACTGAGGGTTCCTCAATTTCAATATGTAAAGCATAGTGATTATCCTTATTTCCGACCAACTTGAAAGCACCGATGTTAAGAAAATAGACACAGTTGCGCACGGAATTATCATCGCAGCATATTGCCTAACGGATAAACGATACTCCAACGGGTTCGCCGCAAGGTTCCGGATAACAGGGTCGGTTCCAACAGCAACAGCGCGTGCAGTGGCAACTTACATAAAACTATCGCTGTCTCTGTACGCTTTTATAAGTGCTACTTCCCCATCTTTACCTGGCTTGGAAATGCCATGCTCCATACCCAACAAACCTTTGAAACCTTTGTCGTAAATGTGTTTGAAAACATTCTTGTAGTTAATTTCTCCGGTGGTCGGCTCTTTTCTTCCGGGATTATCGCCCAGCTGAATATAAGGCACTTCATCCCAGGCAAGGTCCATGTTGGGAATGATGTTGCCGCTGTGGATCTGTATATGGTACACGTCGAACAGCACCTTACAGGCAGGGCTGTTGACCGCCTTCACCATCTGGTACAAATTAGGTACATCGGGAAGTAACTGTCCGGGATGGTCTCTGAAATTGAGCGGTTCCAGCAGCAGCCCCAGGCCGTGCGGCAGCAGTATATCAGTAGCCCGGCGCAGGCTTTCCATAACGTGAGCTTTCTGGTAGGCAACGTCGAGGCCAGGTGTGGTTACTCCGGGTACTACTACCATCCATTTAGAACCACAACGTTTGGCTACTTCCACCGAAGCTTTGATCTGCGACAAAAAACGATCGCGTATTTCTTTATTCCCCGATGACAGGGAAGGCTTTTGCCAGTCGATATCATGCGACACAAATACACCCATTGTCATGCCTAACTTGGCTAGTGTTTCTCCCACTTTCTTTTGCTCTTCCTCCGGTCTTCCCTTCATGCCATTGTCTTCAACGGCCCGAAAACCTTTGGAGTGACCGAATTTTATCTGTTCAATAAAATCTTTACCTGCATGATGCTGAAACATTCCCGGATGAAATGCATAGTTCAGATTGAAGGGTACATCCGGTGCAGTTTTGCTTCCTTCAATTATGCTAGCAAAACCAGGCGTGGAAAGTAAAGTGGTGGCACCTGCCGCGATACCTCCTTTTAAAAAATGGCGACGTTGCATACTTTTTACGTTTGTGCTTCAATTTACCGACAAAGTTTTGACCGCGCAGCTTTCGTGTGCTTTTATTTGGAGGTAAAGTTGTTGGCCACCTCAGGGCAGAAGCCGGCGATGCCGTCGTGTAACTTCTTTCGAGCCATAATCGTGGCTTGCGTTATGCCGAGATTGTTGCATCATAGTAATTCCAAGAAGTAATAACCGGGCTGGACGCGTTTGCCTTTGATCGTTTGTACCTGTTCTTTGTAAAATGTCCTGAGTTAGGAAATTCAGGACAGCGACCCCGAAATTTTGAAGATGCTATCCGGTAGGATGGGGTTCTTCAGCTACCCGTTGTGTCTTTCGATTTTTAAGCGGCAAACTATTAAGTGTAACCCATAACAGTTATGTGCGTTATGCCGAGATCGTTGCATTAGTAATTTCAAGAAGTAATAACCGGGTTGGACGCCTTTGCCCTTGATCGTATGTACGTGTTCTTTTTGAAATGTCCTGAGTTAGGAAACTCAGGACAGCGACCCCGAAATTTTGAAGATGCTAATCGGTAGGATGGGGTTTTTCAGCCACCCGTCGTGTCCTTCGATTTTTAAACGGCAAACTATTAAGTGTAGCCTATAACAGTTATGTGCGTTATGCCGAGATCGTTGCATTAGTAATTCCAAGAAGTAATAACCGGGTTGGACGCGTTTGCCCTTGATCGTATGTACGTGTTCTTTTTGAAATGTCCTGAGGTAGGAAACTCAGGACAGCGACCCCGAATTTTTGAAGATGCTATTCGGTAGGATGACGTTCTTCACCTACCCGTCGTGTGCTTCGATTTCTAAACGACCGCTGTCCTGAGTTTCCTAACTCAGGACATTTACCACATGCAGCCTGCCAGCACAACCTTCGACGCTCCGTAACAATCCGCCTTGTACACTCCAAGCCCTGCCTTGCTTCAAGCTCAGAACCAGCATTTGTTGCGGGGCTTATTTTCGTCAGCAGATCCAATGACATTTCATAACTTTAAAGCAAAAGTTTTATTGGTGAAAGGTTACCTGCTGACGCTTGCTTCGTTTTCCATCTTCCAACTAGCGGCAGCCCAGGGTGCGGATACATCTTTCAGCGCTTACAATCAGAAACTGCAGGGTACTTCTTTGTCTTTTCAAATGGTACCCATTCCTGGCGGAGATTTTAAAATGGGAAGCAGCACACAAGACAAGGCCGCGGAGCCAGATGAACTACCCGGACAATCCGTTCGCATCAGCCCATTTTGGATGGGGGCTCATGAAGTAACCTATGAAGCCTTTGATGCCTATATGCAGGACGAGGCTACCTCACAGAACTCGAAGGTTGACGCCGTTACCCGCCCCAGCCAGCCTTATATCGACCTAACGCTGGGAATGGGAAAGTCGGGCGGTGCTCCGGCTAACAGTATGCAGCAGTATGGCGCGCTGATGTACTGCCGCTGGTTATATCAAAATACAGGCATCTTCTATCGCCTGCCTTCTGAAGCTGAATGGGAGTATGCCTGCCGTGCCGGCTCAACGTCTGTATACCCTTTTGGAAATGACATCAAGCTGTTGGGCAAGTACGCCTGGTACAAGGATAACAGCAACAATGAATACCACAATGTAGGCGAGTTGCAACCCAATGCCTGGGGGCTTTACGACATGATGGGCAACGTTGCCGAGTGGACGCTCGATCAATACGACGACAGCTATTTTAAAAAATTGGAAGCTGGTGTAGCCGATCCGCTCATTGTACCAGCCAGTCGCAGTCCCCGCACAGTACGCGGCGGCTCGTTCAAAGACGAACCCAAAAGTCTTCGCACTGCTAACCGTATCCCAGCTGATCCCATATGGAACCGGCGCGATCCGCAGATACCGAAAAGTCGCTGGTGGAATGCCGATGCACCTTTCGTCGGCTTCAGGCTGGTACGCCCGTTGAAGCAACCATCACAAGCAGAGGTGGACACATTTTTTAAAACCTACCTGGAACAATAATTTTTCCATCAATACAAACCTCAGACATGAATTTAAAACACAACTCCCGGCGTGCATTCGTAAAGCAGACCGGCGTACTTGCAGGTGGACTGATTGCCCTGCCAACCTTCGCCGGTGCCAACTTTTTTTCAGGTGCCGACGATGCCATTAAGATTGCCCTGGTTGGATGCGGAGGGCGCGGTACCGGTGCTGCCATGCAGGCACTTCTCAGCAAGCAGAATGTGAAGCTGGTGGCAATGGCAGACGCGTTTCCCGATCGCCTCGCCAGTTGCTACAAGTCTTTAACCAGTGATGAAGGAGCAGAAAGAGGAGGGGTTAAAGTAGATGTGAAGAGCAGGATAGATGTGCCGGAAGAACGCCGCTTCACCGGTTTTGATGGATACAAGAAAGCAATTGCACTCGCCGACGTAGTACTGCTTACAACGCCTCCGGGATTCCGGCCAATTCATTTTGAAGAAGCCATCCGGCAGAACAAACACGTGTTCATGGAAAAGCCGGTTGCAACAGATCCGGTAGGTATTAAAAAGGTGCTCGACGCTGCGGTGATCGCCAAGCAAAAAAAATTGAACGTAGTGGTAGGTTTGCAGCGGCACTACCAGAATTCTTACAGGGAATTATACAAAAGAAAAGACCTCATTGGTGATATAACTTCATCACAGGCCTGGTGGAACAACAACGGGGTATGGGTAAACAAACGGCAATACAACCAAACCGAAATGGAATACCAGATGCGCAACAGGTACTACTTCAACTGGCTCTGCGGCGATCATATTACTGAGCAGCATATTCATAATATTGATGTGATCAACTGGTTCAAGGGTGCCTACCCTGTGCGTGCCCAGGGAATGGGAGGAAGAGAAGTACGTAAAGGAAAAGATCATGGCGAAATCTTCGACCACCATTTTGTTGAATTCGAATACGCCGATGGATCTATCCTGAACAGTCAGTGCAGGCATATCCCCAAGACCATGAGCCGTGTTGATGAATTGCTTACCGGTACCAAAGGAAAGATCCATTGTGGTGCTGCGAAGATCGTTGACCGCTCCGGGAAAGTGGTATACCAGTACGACAAGGCGGGGGAGAACAATCCCTATCAGACAGAGCACGATGAGTTATTTGCAGCCATCGCCAAGGGCGAGTATAAATTTTCGGATACAGAGAACGGTGCCTACAGCAGTATGACTTCCATTCTCGGCCGGATGGCTACCTACAGCGGTCAGGTGATAGAGTGGGACAAAGCACTGAATTCTGGTCTCGACCTGCAGCCAAAAGTGTACGACTGGAATGCGCTTCCGCCATTGTTACCCAATAGCGAAGGATATTATCCTGTAGCTGTTCCTGGTGTAACCAAGTATGTATAATATTTTTTAAAATTAATCAGGCGTCCCGTAGCAATACAGGGACGCCTTTTTTTTGGCAGCTGCTACAACCTGATCGGGGATGCAAAAATTTAAATGCGTCTTTATTCATCTTTTCACCTGTTGCAGTTGTTGGATGTTGGTAACTCAAGTCTGATCTCACTTATTTATGATGCACATCTTGTTTTT
>JBGTIL010000436.1:0-8686 GCA_041745695.1 Chitinophagaceae bacterium
TGGTTCCGTTCTTTTTCGCTGGCACCTCCCATGGCACTTGCAGTACAGCTGAAAAGCTTTACAGCAATGCTTGAGAATGGTTCGGTAACGATCAACTGGACAGCCGAGCAGGACGTAAACTTCAGTCACTTTGTAGTAGAGCGCAGCACAGATGGCGTTGAGTACAAAGCGATAGCTTCGGTTCTTGCGGCTGCTGTATCACGCTACGGTTACCGCGATGGTGGTGTAAGTTCTGCCAGCAACATGTTGTACTACCGTTTGCGTATGGTTGATAATACTAAAGAAACATCGTTGTCTCAGGTAAGGGTGATACGTTTGGGTAAGGGTGCAGAGGCGCTGACGCTTTCTACCTATCCGAACCCGGCTGTAAACGAGGTGCGTGTGAGTGTACCTGCGGAGTGGCAGAACAAGGAAGTATCGATTGAGCTTTATTCAGCCAGCGGTATCCGGGTTCAGAGTCGTAAGATTGCGAGTGCAAGTGGTACGGAAGTAGTGGAGATCAGCAAGGCTACGCGTGGCATGTACTTTATCAAGGCGAGCTGTGAGGGCAAGAGTGCTCAGCAGCGTATTGTTAAGAATTAATCGTTCGGGAACTGGAACTGTTCCTGAAACAACAAATAGGGTTGAGAAGCCAGACTTGCGGAAGTCTGGCTTCTCTTTTTGTGTGCTGTGGAGGAACCACGGAGGCACCAGGGCACAGAGGTGCACGGACGAAAGGCTTGTACAGTCATTGATGTTGAACATTTCCTCTGTATTCCTCCCTGTCTGTATGCCTCTGTGGTTCAACTTCGCCGCGAAGCACGAACACCGCTAAGGAGCGCAAAGACTATATGTCTTCTCATGTGTCTATGTTGCTATGTGTTGAATCAGAACGTAGGAGCCATCACCCTGTTTAAAATCGCGCATGTTGATTACCGTTATCATTAACATTGTTATTTGGAAATGGTAATTCCAATGACCACGATTCTCACTTTGTATAACTTTTTTCCCATAACACTTGCATTTCTCATACATAGGTATTTACTTTGTCCTACGATCGCACCAATCCATCCTTCGAAAGCCGCAAGATCCAGCATCTGAAAAAAAACCGAGAACAAACCTAATCCCTTTCGAAAACTAAAATGATCCCAACTTATGAAACATGTATGTCTGCACTTAAAGGAAGTTACTTTCCTTCTGTCATCTCCCGACAAATGTTTTATTAGCGTTACACTAAACATCAAGACGCCGCAATTAACGACGGATGCTCTTACTTCTTTGTAACAAACAATCAAATTAGCTTTCAGAATTCAGATCCAACATCCTCCAAAAAGCCTCCCGTAAATCCCCTATTCCGAGTTCACTATCCTTGTGCAAAAACTGTCAGCCAATACCTAATGATCGATTATTCTTTGAACAGCCAAGAAATCTTTTATCCTGTGAACCGCGTCCTTTGATCCTGGAAGAACTACGTATTACCAACGTTCGACACTAAAGAAAATCTTAAGTCCATTTTCCCTGAAACACCAGCCAACAATCCTCTATCTGAAGAAGCCAAATCATCCAATCCGATCCAAAACCAATACTGTCCATTCCTAAAAAAACCAGTAAATCCTAATCCCATCCAAAGCCTCTATGATCCATTCCTACAGATAAACCTTTTATCCAATTAACCTCGTCAAACCGATTGTTCACCAACCAAAGGCCCTAAGGAAGCCTCAACAAAACTGCCATAACCAAACGACGATGAAAAGACTTGTACATTTAAATTTATCGCATTAATGTTATGCCGATAAAGTAAAACTGAAAGACGTAAATTTTATTTGTAAGAATTAGGAGGCAGCTTCTTAGGTGAAAAAGACGCTTGCCCGTCGGTCAGGTTTACCAAAAGATTTCTTGTATTCAAAGCCAGGCTAAATAAAGGTCTGGCTTTTTTTAGGTTATTTGGTTTATAATGTAAACTACTTTATGTTTGTGTTTTACTAATCGCATGAGACTGATCATTACCATTACCTTCCTGAGTTTCCTTACCGCTGCCAACGCACAGCCAATCAGTGGCAAAATCCTCGACTCCCGGGCACTGCCGCTCGCCGGCGCCAGCGTTTCGTTGAAAGACAGCTATGATGGCACCACCACAGATTCGGCAGGGAGATTTTCATTTACAACCACTGAAAAAGGCGACCAGGTGCTAATGGTAAGCGCTATAGGGTACAGAACACTTGAGCAGAAAATCAACATTACTGCGCTGCCAAGTGAATTGAGTTTTAGTCTAAAAGAAGCAATAACCGAATTAAAAGCAGTTGTGATCTCCGCAGGATCGTTTGAAGCCAGCGACAGAAAGAAAGCAACTGTGCTGAGCTCCCTTGATATGCTTACCACAGCAGGTGCCAACGCCGACGTTATTGGTGCTGTAAAAACACTGCCGGGTGCACAACAGGTGGGGGAAAGTGAAGGCTTGTTTGTAAGGGGAGGCACTGCTGCCGAAACAAAAACATTTATTGATGGTACGCTCGTGAATAATTTCTTTTACAGCAGTGTACCAAACGTAGCACAGCGCGGCCGCTTTTCTCCCTGGCTTTTTAAAGGCACTGTTTTTAGCACAGGAGGATATTCAGCGTTATATGGCGGTGCGCTGTCGTCTGCACTTATTCTGGAATCTATCGACCTTCCCGATCAGAGCTCCGCCAATTTCGGCGTGTCGGTGCTGGGAGTTTCGGGTGGTTACCAGCACCTGGCAAAAAACAAAAAGAGCTCATTTGGTTTCAGTTACGGATACACTAATCTGTTATTGGCTTTCAAAGCCATCAAACAAAAACAAACCTTCAGCACGGTGCCTGTTTATCATACCGGTGATGCCAACTTCAGGATCAAAACATCTGCTACCGGCATCATCAAATACTATGGTTATTTCAGTGCCAATAAGTTGGCTTTTACCGAACCGAGCATAGATACCCTGGGATATGACGATGCCTTTAAATTGGCAAATGCCAACATGTACCATAACCTCACCTTCAGGGAAAACCTTGGAACAGGATGGAAGTTAAATGCAGGTGCTTCATTTACATTAAACAGTGATGATATTGACAGTTACCTCCAGAACAGCAGCCATCAAAAAGCGATAGTAGGGGCGTTGGAATGGAAAAACTTTACACTAAAAAGCAGAAGCCATTATGCAAACGCAAAAATAGTTGTTGAGAAAAAACTGGCTGGCCTGAGTGCCCTTCGTTTTGGAAGCGAGTACAATTACAGTACTGAGCTTCCCGTGTACACCAGCAGCAGTGGCGCACAATACAGACAACAAGTGCGCGAGCACCTGAATGCCCTCTTTGCAGAAACCGATATTTATGTAACCAATGCCATAGCTGCTAAAATTGGCACGCGGGTAGAACACTCTTCCACCCTGCAGAAAGCCAATATAGCTCCACGGATTTCACTGGCCTACAGCCTTGGAAAAAACAGCCAGGCTTCCCTTGCGTATGGAACTTTTTATCAAAACCATGAGACCCGTTACTTACCCGCTGCAGCAGAACTTCAGTTTGCAAAAGCTACCCATTATATAGCCCAGTACCAGAAGATTGAGAATAACCAGACGCTCCGCGCGGAAGTCTTTTACAAGAAGTACAACAACCTTTTAAAAACTGGCTACAGCACCGGGCGGGAAGGCGCTCTAAATAGTAACGGCTACGGTGCAGCTAAAGGGGTCGACCTTTTTTGGAGAGACAAGAAAACGATCCCTAATCTGGATTACTGGGTATCCTATTCTTACCTTGATACCAGGCGCAACTTCTTAAACTATCCTGCTGCTATCCGACCTCCCTTTGCAGCAAAACATACAGGTTCAATCGTAGTTAAAAAGTTTCTAACCTCCCGAAAAACCGGTATCAATGCCTCTTATACTTATGCAACGGGACGGCCTTACTACAACATCCGTTACGATAATGCCGGTAGCAAGTTCACGATCTACGACCAGGGTAAGACCAAAAATTTCAGCAGCCTGAGCCTGAGTGTAAATTACCTGCCTAACCTTTTTCAGAAGGGTGCCAAAAAGTTTACGGTGCTGGTGTTTTCCGTGAGCAATGTGCTCAACACCGACCAGGTGTATGGCTACAGGTATTCGTACAATGGATTTCGCAAGGAGGCTATCGTACCTCCGTCAAAAATGTTTGTTTTCATGGGAGCCTTTTTCTCTTTCGGAGTCGACCGCAGCCAGGACGTCATTAACAGCAACCTCTAGATTTACTTTCACGCAACCAACTCTAATTGCAGAAGGTCACTATCAACAATACTTTAAACAACCACAAATACATATTATGAAAAAGGTACTACTGATAGCAGGCGCATTTTTGACCCTTGCAGCCTCGGCTCAAAATGACAAATACCTCAAAGCGATGGAAGAAAAGGTAGCGGCTGTAGATTCTACCCGTTCGTTTGAAGGATTGCAGGTGCTGGCCAACGGCTTCGAACGGATTGCTGATGCTGAGAAAACACAATGGCTTCCCTTTTATTATGCCGCTCTTGCCAACGTCAACTCAGGTTTTTTTTTAAGTACCGGGGGTAAGACAGCGACCGTTCAGCAATTAGATCCTATTGCAGACAAAGCAGAAGCATTGATTACGAAGGCCGAAACGCTCAGCAAGGACAATTCTGAGATATGGGCAGTTAAAAAAATGATTGCCACTTTGCGTATGATGGGTGACCCTATGACACGGTACATGCAGTATGGACCGATAGCGCAGCAGGCGCTGGAAACAGCGCGCAAGCTAAACCCCGCAAACCCGCGTGTAGACCTGCTGGCAGGACAGGATAAATTTTATACACCAGAACAATTTGGCGGTAGTAAGGCAGAAGCTAAAAAACTATTTGAAGACGCGCTCAAGAAATTTGACGCAGCCTCAGCTGCTTCTGCTATAGACCCCTCATGGGGCAGGGCAACTACCCAGTATTTTCTCAGCCAGGTAAAATAATCACCGTAATTATCTTTTCACAACATGGAAGAAAACTTTTCTCCGCAGCAAAGTCTGCACCTCATTCAGACGATGATCGACAAAACGAAAGAAAACATCGGACACAACCGTTTTTACTTTTTGATGTGGGGCTGGATTTCGTTCATCGGCATCATGGGGCAGTTCTTTTTGAAGGTAGTGGTGCAGTACAGGCATCACTACATCATCTGGTTGATAACACTGGTAGGTACTGCCATCAGCATTGCCTACACCCGAAGACGGGAAAAGCAAGAAGTTGTTCGTACGTATATTAGCGAGAGCATGGCATTTTTATGGACCGGAATGGGAATTTCCTTTTTTGTCCTTTGCTTTATTATGACTTTTTTGTTCAGGGTTGGTACTGCCTGGCTGTACTGCTACCCCATCTTTATCCTCATGTACGGTTTGGGCACTTTCGTTTCCGGTAAGATCCTCCGGTTCACTCCATTGGTGGTGGGCGGCATGATCAACTGGGTATTGGCCTGCACAGCCGTGTTTTTTGATTTCGATTACCAGATGTTATTTGCAGCAGCAGCAATTTTAACCAGTTATATCATCCCCGGTTACCTGATAAAATCTGAAAAGCATGGACAATAAAATGAACCCTCGTAACAGTGGGCTTGATTACCGTGAAAGCATGGGAATCATTGAAGAAATGATCAGCCGGGCTCGTGATGAGCACCGTGAAAATGGCGACGGCTGGTTGCTTTGGGGCTGGCTGCTTTTTGTTGCCAGTGTTTCCTCCGTAGTGGTTATTCAGCTTAACCAAAGAAACTATATGAGCTGGATCTGGACCATTATGCTGGTAGCCGGATTGCTGTTGCATTTTGGCATTGCGTATTTCAGACCAAGGAAAGAAAAAGTTACAACTTATATCTCGGCCCTGCTGCGACGCCTGGGCACTGGCTTTTTCATCAGTTTGCTTTCCATGGTGGCAGCAAGTTCTATAACAGGTAGTAATAACGGATTCGGCTACTACTATATCCTTTATGCCTTCTGGATGTTTATCCATGGAAGCGCGATCAGGTTTCGCCCACTGATTGTTGGTGCGGTAGTAAACTGGATTGCCGCCTTGTCCATCTTCGTCGTAAACGATTTTTTTTATACGATGATCATATCTGCGTTTGCAGTGCTGATAGGCTACCTCATACCTGGCTATCTTCTGCGGCAACAATACAACAAAACAGCTATCCTAAAGTAACCTATGGCGTTTACAGACCTTGACCCCATATTGCATTCTCAACTGCGCCTTGCCGTTATGTCGCTTCTGATTGGGGTAAAGGAAGCCGACTTTACTTTTATCCGCGAAAAAACAGGTGCCACGGCAGGCAACCTCAGTGTGCAGATACAGAAATTAAAAGAGGTTTCCTATATCGACGTAACCAAACAGTTTAAAGACAACTACCCGCTTACTGTTTGTAAAATAACTACAAAAGGCATTACTGCTTTTGAAGCCTACGTTCGTGCGCTACAGGCATATATCAACAAGTAAAAGCCTCGTTCCGGAGGCTTCTACTTAGGATGGGCCTTAATCAGCCTTTTACGAACCGAATTGTCTCCCGCTTTATTCCATTAGAAATTTCCAACACATAGATGGCAGGCTTCAGGTTTTGCACGGCGTCGATACTCACCTGGTTGTAGTTTTTGGACACATTGATTTTGCCCGCCCACACTTTACTGCCTGTCATTCCGTACACAGATACGATCATCGTTCCTGCGGTGTCGGCTTTGTATTGAAACGAAAGCCTCCCTTTTACCGGATTCTCCAGTAGCACTACAGCAGGGGCGTGGGCTGCTTTTGCTTCTACAAGCAATGTTTTAGAATATTCGGGTTTCCCCTCAGAGGGCGGCACAAAAAGGATACGATAGAATGTTGTTCCGGTCATGCTATCTGTATAAACATAGTGGGCAGCTCCCCACTTTGAAGAAGCTTTGACTGAGCCGGCTGTAGTAAATTGTTTTCCATTGCTGCTTTTCTCAATGACGTAGAGCTGTGTCAATTCGTTTTCTGCTACTGACCAATTTATTATTGCATTGTTACCAGTTGCAAAAGCATCCAGATGCGTAATGGTAATTGGCAGTGCGATCCCTGCTGCCGCCGGAGGTATTGACACATACACCGTTTGGGCTATGCAACCAGCAACACTTTTGGCTATAAGCATTATGTTGGCATCCCGGGGGCGGAAAGCAATTGTGGTTGAACCTTCTGCAACATTATTTTCCGTTTTGCTCTGGAGGAATTGGTCATTCCCATCAATTTCACCTGGTATGCTTCCATTGTCGAGATACAGCTGAACATCTACCGGAAAGGCATCGGCAGGGCCGCCGGTAATATTATAACGAATCACAGACGAGTCGGCGGGAGTGGCTCCACGTGCAATGTGCGTATCAATGGTTAAACTACCAGTTGCAACAAAAGACCCGTTAGAAACGCCTGGAGTATGGTTTACACTGGCTGTGGATTTGATCCATGTGCCGCAGGCTCCATTTTTTTGCCTGGTGTAGCCATTGTCTGTACCGGGGTCCTGTTGTACGGATTCAATCGGCTTGTTTCTGTATGCATTATAGTTGATAGTAAAAGTGCTGGTGACCGCTGCTGTTACACTCGTCACTTTAAATACCGGCATTGAAGTAATGAAAGTAGGCATGGTACCAGAACCTCCCGTGCCGCCGAAGAAGGTATTAATGAGCACACCGTTCTTATAAACGAAAGCATTGTACGAAGAACCTGTGCCACTTCTCTTCGTGAAAAAGTCATTCAATCCGGGAATGACAGGCTCCAGATCATAATTCTTGTTTCCGTCTGCGAGATTGAGACCGTTGTCTACCCATTTCTTTAAATAGCCACTATTGAGGTCCAGCGCGGGATCATTCCAACTTATATCCGCTTTCATAGAGCCTGTAGTGCCCTGGAAATTAAATGGCTTTGCAGAAGCGGCAACGAAGAAATGTTTGGAGGCAACGCTTACATTGGGGAAGTCGAATACATAGAAACCTCTTTTAGTGCCTTCCTCGAAGTAAGAGATCAGGGTATAGCCATCGAGAGACATGGTTGAGGCATTGGTACTCGTATTGTATAACTCAAAAAATTCATGGTTTCCTGAACCAGGCTGGACGTATAATTCGTTTAGCACCACTTGTGCCTTCACTGGTGCTGTCAGGCATATAACTGCCGCAAGAAGGGTAAAAATTTTGTTCATTTCTAAGGGTATGAATGTTTTCTTTTAATTCAAGTCCCATAGAAATACTGGAAAAGAGGCTATTCTTAGGATGGAAAAATAGAGGCATTATTGGGGTTCGTGTCATGTTTGCAGCAGGCGCTCAAACAGGTAGAAGGTTGACCAGTGGCTGGGGATGATTGTGTACATTTTCTTAAGGTTTAATAATGACGAATTAGGGAGGTTGATCTCAGGGATAATTTGGATGCTAAGAACATTCGATAAGAAAAATAAGTAGAAGTTTCAGAAAGGCTTTGCTTATCGGGTTTTCCGGGAGGAATTGGAGCTACCATCATTGGGTAGACTACAAACATAATAGGTGTATTTCATTATTGCAAGTTCTGGCTGAAGCAATTTTTGTGTGTGCAAAAAGAATAAGGCTCCAGGGAGCAGCTTGTAAATGTTTCCCTCTTCCGGTGCAACTTACCCCCTCCTGGTTTGTTGTTAACGTCAATACCTTCGTTCCACTATATGCCAAACATCGTTGAAGTATCAAACCTGTCTAAA